>JBPOHG010000336.1:0-1623 GCA_052035835.1 Bacteroidota bacterium
ACCACACCGCCTGTTACGGCGTATTTCATGGCTTCGCCAGCAGTGATCTGGTCTATCTTCTTTACTTTTTCTTTGGGCAGAATATATAATTGCCCGGCAAAATTGTAAGCCTGGGGTACATACACAGCTACTTTATTGGCACCGAGCTCAAATTTCTGCATCTCTTCATCGGTCAAAAAACCTACGATCCATACACCTTCAGCAAATACATTGGCCAGTACGGCCCGGTTGAATTTGCGCTTATCACCGGCAAAAGCCTCAAAAAAATCTTTGGTGGAGCTATAAATGAATTTAATACCCGGTGTCCGTTCCATCAGTTGATCAAAGAAACTGATAGCACTACCCATCAGGAAATTGGAGCTGATCCAGCCTACCAGTACTACAAATACAAGAATTATTACAAACCCCAGTCCCGGAATTTTTACATAGGGCTGCAAAATACCATCCACTTTTTCAAACAGCCAGAACAGCACATAAGCGGTAATACCTATCGGGGCAAGGATAATGACACCCTGGATGAAATAACGTAATAATTTTTTAACGGGGTTTTTTTGTTGCCCCTTTTTAGTGGCCATATAGCTGATTTGCAGGCTAAGGTAGTTTAAAATACCCCTCGATGACCGGTAATAAAAATCGGTGAACGGTCGAAAACAAGGGGTGGAAACTTTGGTTACGAAATAAGTTTCCATAGTTTTGCCCTTCGAAATTGAGCTAATGGAACCCAAAGAAAGAATATTAATAAAGGCAGAAGAGTTGTTTATGCAGTACGGTATCCGGTCGGTATCGATGGATGATATTGCCAACAACCTGGGTATGAGCAAAAAGACCCTCTACCAGTATTTTGCCGATAAAGATGAACTGGTGGATGCCGTTGTGGACGGACATATTAAAGAAATACAGGAAGACTGTATGAGCTGCCGCCTGGATGCCACCGATGCTATTCATGAAATATTTATTACGATGGAACGCATCATGGAGGAGTTCAGCAATATGAACCCCATGCTGCTGTATGACCTGGAAAAATTTCACTTCAAAGCCTACCAGCGCTTCAGGGAGCATAAGGATAAATTCCTCCTGCAGATCATTCGTAATAATATCGAGTGGGGAATTAAAGACGAATTATACAGGGATGATATCAATGTGGATGTGCTCTCCAAATACCGGATCGAATCGATGATGATCCCGTTCAATGTGGCGGTATTTCCGCCGGGCAAGTATAACCTGGCCGAAATATCGGGCATCATCATTCAAAACTTTACTTACGGATTAGCTACCATAAAAGGACATAAACTGATACAGAAATACAATGAACAACGAAACAAAAACCTTTCTTATGAGGAAAGTAAAAAGTAAGCTTTGGCTATTAGGACTGGCTTTGTTACCCGCAGCTGTTTTTGCACAGGGGTCATCCCGCAGCACTACCGACACAATGAAGGTGACAAAACATGAGTTTTCCGTGCAGCAGGCGATTGATTATGCAAAGAAGAATAATGTAAATGTCAAAAATGCTTTGCTGGATGTGCAATACCAGGCGCAGGTAAACAGGGAAGTGACATCAAGAGCATACCCCGGCATCAATGCCAGCCTTGGTACTACATACAATCCTAATGTCGCCACTCAGGT
>JBPOHG010000318.1:0-3556 GCA_052035835.1 Bacteroidota bacterium
GAAAATATATCAATGGGAGACAACAACATATCAGCCGAGAGCATCATCAGGCTGGCAGGAAGAATTGGGTTACAGCGTTACATTTCTACATTGCCAAACGGATTAGCTACGCAATTGGAACCTTCCGGGAAACGGCTGTCGAAAAAAATGATCCAGAAGATCCTACTAGTAAGGGCGTTGATCAATAAACCGGCCATGATACTACTGGAAGAGCCATTTGAAGGGCTGGAAGACAAGCCAAGGCAGGAAATCATTCAATATCTCTTACAGGAAACACCGGGCCAAACGGTAATGGTTAGTAGCAACGACCCTTCCTTTGCTTCAAAATGCAACAAAGTGATCTTCCTGGAAGACGGAAAAATAAAAGCGATCGGAAATTGGAAAGAAGTATCAACAAAAATATCAGGAACAGATGAGAAATTATCTTGAGAACAGGATTGAAGACGACATAGACAAGGTCTCGGTACAATCATTCAGGGAGATCTACCGCATCCGCAGAAAAAGCAAGGTTCGGTTCTGGTTATTGGGCATCCTCGTATTTTTAGTTGTCCTTGCGTTCATTCCATGGACACAAAATATACGGGCAACGGGTGCTGTTACTACATTGAAGCAAGAAGACAGGCCCCAACAGTTGAATACCGTGATAGCCGGCAGGATTGCCAAATGGAATGTAAAAGAAGGCGACTTTGTGAAAGCGGGGGACACCATTGTACAACTCACAGAAATTAAAGATGATTATCTTGATCCAAATTTAATGGCCCGTACCCTAGACCAAATGGATGCAAAAGTATCTGGCATTGAAAATTATAGAAACAAAGCGGGCACAGCCGAACAACAAATTGGTGCCCTCGCAGAAGCCCAAAGATTGAAAATCGCACAGATCAGTAACAAAATCAGCCAGCAAAGAATGAAACTCCAGAGCGATAGTATGGAATTTCTTGCTGCAAAAAATGATTTCAGCATTGCCACCGAGCAATTTAAAAGGCAAAAAGCGATGTATGATAGCGGGCTGGTTTCCCTAACGCAATTGGAGCAACGCAATTTAAGTTATCAGAATTCGATGGCGAAACGTACCTCAGCAGAGATCAAGTATGCCAATGCCAAACAGGAACTTACTGTGCTGCAACTCGAACTCAATGGCGCCGTTCAGGATTACAATGAAAAAATTTCCAAGGCATCGGGTGATAAATTCCAATCCCTCTCTCAAATTGCCAGTAGCGAAGCAGAAATTGCCAAGCTACAAAACCAATACGCCAATTATGATATCAGGCGAAAACTGTATTTTATAACCGCCCCTCAAAACGGCCAGGTGGTGAAGGCTCGCAAAGCGGGCATAGGCGAAATTGTAAAAGAAGGCGAGATGATTGTTGAAATCGTTCCAACCGACGTACAATATGCAGTTGAAATATTTGTAAGGCCGGTAGATCTTCCCCTGGTTGCTCCGGGCCAACAGGTAAGGTTTATGTTCGATGGCTTCCCGGCAGTGGTATTCAGCGGCTGGCCCGAAGCTTCTTACGGCACATTTGGCGGAAAAGTAACCGCTGTTGAAACCGCTGTAAGTTATAATGGAAAATTTCGTGTACTCGTTGCCGAAGACAGTACAGATAAACCCTGGCCAAAACAATTAAGGGTAGGAGCTGGCGCACAGGGCATGGCGCTTTTAAAAGATGTTCCCATATGGTACGAACTTTGGCGGAATATCAATGGATTCCCCCCAGATTATTATAAACCAGCTACCACCGCACCAGCCGAGAAAAGTAAATGAACAGAATGATCAAATACCTGCTATGTTTTTTATTACTCTGTAGCCCTGTATTGCTTTTTTCCCAGGATAGCAGCAAGCTTACGCTCAGCGTAGAAGAGTTTGCAGGGATCGTTAGGGCATATCATCCTGTTGTTAAAATAGCTTCCATTGAAGTTCAAAAAGCTACCGCGGGCATAACTGCAGCACGGGGCGCATTTGATCCCTATATTGGTATGGCAAGCGATCAGAAAACTTTTGATGGTAAAAATTATTACCGCTATACCAACCCCGAACTTAAAATACCTACCTGGTATGGCATCGAACTCAAGGCCGGGCTTGAGAATAACAGCGGTGAATTACTTAACTCTGAAAGTACCGCAGGCAAAACGAGTTATGCAGGCATTGCAGTTCCATTGGCCAAAAACCTGGTGATCGACAAAAGAAGGGCTGCATTGCAACAGGCAAAGATTTTCAGGCAGCAAACCAATGCAGAGCGAGACAGGATGGTCAATGAAATCATGCAGGATGCCATGTTGAGTTACTGGGATTGGGCCAGGGCTCATGCTTATACCGCTATCATAGCAAAGACTGTTGCCATAAACGAAGCAAGGTTTAGTATGGTGAAAACGGCTTTCAGGTTGGGCGACAGGCCTGCAATAGATACTATTGAAGCACTCGCCCAATTACAATCTTTTCAGTTTATGCTGGCAGAAGCTCAACTGAAATACCGCAATTCCAAAGTTGCTTTGTCTGAATATTTATGGACAGCCACAGAAACTGCCTATCAATTGCCCGACTCAACGGTGCCGGATATACGCCTGGATGAAAGAAATATAGGGAAAGAAACCTTGCCAGTACTGGAAGAAATGTTATCTGTAACCAGGAACAACCATCCCAAACTCAGGTATTATAACTGGAAACAACGGGAACTGTTACTCGATAAAAAACTAAAGTTCCAGGAATTATTACCCGTCATCAACCTCAGGGCAAATGTGCTCAATAAAGGATACAGCGTTATAAAAGGAATAGAATCGGCAGCATTTCTCGAAAATAACAACAAATTCGGATTGGATGTTGGCATCCCGCTTCGTTTCAGCAAGGGGCGGGGGGAATACAAAATAGCCAAACTCAAAATCAGGGAAAATAACCTCGAAATGGCCCTGCTTCAGCAACAATTGCTAAACAAAGTGAATTATTATTTCAACGAGGTCATTGGCCTATCCAGTCAGGTAACGCAATACAACAGTTTATATGAAAGTTACAACACCCTTTTAAGAGGAGAAGATACCCGGTTCAGGGCAGGGGAGAGCTCACTCTTTATACTCAACACAAGGGAAAACAAAGTACTTGAGGCTGCTTCAAAACTGGTTGACCTAAAAGCAAAATTTTATCAATCGCTAATTCTGCTCCAGGGCGCTGCCGGTCAATTAAGGTAATCCCTTTACGTTGAAAGTTCGTGTTGAATGGCTGTTGAAGATGTCCAATGCTTCCGGGCCTGTTTATATAAAATGCCGGATGGCAGGGAAGCCATCCGGCATGATGCGTTTTAAGAACAAGTTTACTTTCCCTGAGGGTTCTCGTCGAAGTTTACCATCCAGCTGATGCCGAATTTATCAGTAAACATTCCAAAGTAAGCGCCCCAGAATGTTGAATTCATAGGCATCATTACTTGGCCCCCGGCCGATAGCCCCCCAAATAACCTGTCTGCATCGTCCCTGCTGTCGGTATTAATGGAAAAAGAGAAATAATTCACCTGTTTAAAATGCGGTGAACACACACCCATGGTATCGCTTCACATAAAAGAGGTCTCTT
>JBPOHG010000292.1:0-4674 GCA_052035835.1 Bacteroidota bacterium
CAATCTTTTCTAATTTCTGACGAACATTACTCCATGCCATTTTGAGGGCATCTTCATTGCGGTTGAAATCGTTGCTCATAAATAGATCAAATGGTTACTGAGCCGGCAAATTACGATGGCAAATCTATTTGAGCAAATATGGGTTTATTAAGGTATCTATTTACTGTGCAAACAGTGCCAGGAAGGCCATTAATCAACATTTTTACACTTTACAGCAACCGATTGCCATCAATAAAACAAATGGCTAAAACGAACTATTTCTACAGATGAACTGTATAATGACCGGAAACTTAATTGGCTAAGGGCCTTGAATAGGCTACCTTGTGTTGAACACAATGATCCTGTTCCTCTCCAAACCATCTTTCAGAATACAGAAAAAAATACAATTTCAAAACCAACAGCAACTTGAAACTACACATCAAATACATGGTAAGTATCCGTTGCAAGATGATTGTAAAAGCTGAACTACAAAAACTTGGTCTGCATTATCTCTCAGTTGATCTTGGTGAAATTGAAACTATGGAAACATTGACGGCTCAGCAACTCATTGATTTCAGCAAAGCACTTCAACGATCCGGATTGGAATTAATGGATGATAAAAAAGCCATTCTGATTGAAAAAATTAAAAACATTGTTGTTGAAATGGTGCACTATGCTGATGAATTTCCTAAAGTAAAAAATTCGGTATACATCAGTGAAAGAAGTGGTCATAATTATACTTACCTGGCCAATCTTTTTTCTGAAGCAACAGGCATTACCATTGAACATTTTATTATTCTGCATAAAATTGAAAAAGTTAAAGAATTGCTCATTTATGATGAGCTCAGCTTAACTGAAATTTCATACCAGCTGAATTACAGCAGTGTAGCGCATTTATCGGCGCAGTTCAAAAAAATCACAGGTCTTACTCCCTCTTTCTTTAAGAAACTGAAATACAAGAGAACAACTCAGCTCGAAAATTTATAAATCAGTTTAACTCCATCTGCATCTTTATACATTACTATCATTCACATATGTGAATTATGTAACATTCACTGCTAATAGTGTAATTAGTTAGATTTAATATGTACCACCTTCGTGTTTCACCATTAGAAAATTATAATGAAAAATTTAATACTACTATTCATTACCGTTACCATTTCATTCTTAACATCAGCTCAAACACCCGATAAAAAATGGAATATTGGTTTGCACGGAGGTGCTACACAGTATAAAGGCGATCTCGGCAATGATTTCTACAAAACCAACATGCCATTTTATGGCTTCGGTGGCTTATCAGTATCGAGATACCTTGGGCAGCATTTTGATTTAAGTTTACTGGCCGTTAAAGGAACAGTTGGCTACAACAGATCCAATGGACGTTTCAAGGAAAATATCACATCGCTTACATTAAATGCACGCTTTAATATACTATCGCCCGCGTTTGCTGTAAGGCCATATCTTTTTGCAGGCGGTGGTGCGGTTCTTTTCGACAAGAATCTTACGATCTCCAATAAAAAAGTAGATTATATAGCACCTTCTTTCGGTGCTGGTGTGAACATCAGGTTGAATCCTTCGGTGATGCTCAACATTCAGGAAACATTCATGTATTCAACTTCCGATAAAAGAGATGGCGTGGTTGCCAGTGAAAACGATGCCTTCCTCTTTCATATGGTGGGCCTCAGTTTCAACTTTGGGAAGAAGAAAGATGCCGATAAAGATGGCGTTGCCGACCGATTGGATAAATGTGCGTCTACCCCTACCGGTGTGAAGGTTGATAAAACTGGTTGCCCGGTTGATACCGACAAAGATGGTGTGGCCGATTACCAGGATAATTGTCCTGATATTGCCGGTACTGCTGCGCTGAATGGCTGTCCCGATAAGGATGGTGATGGAATTGCGGATAAGGATGACCGTTGTCCTGATGTAGCCGGTTCTATACAACTCAAAGGTTGTGCCGATACCGATATGGATGGTGTAGCTGATATCGATGATAAATGTCCGGCAACAGATGCCAAATACAAAGTTGACGTGAACGGTTGTCCGCAGGACAATGACAAAGATGGTGTTTTCAACGAAGACGATCTTTGTCCTGAAATTGCCGGAAATGCAGCAATGAAAGGCTGTGCCGACAGTGATATGGATGGCGTTGCCGACAATGCGGATCTTTGTCCGAAAATAAAAGGCACCATTGCCAATATAGGTTGTCCGGAAATTGCCCGTGAAGACATTGTGAAAATTTCCCTCATCGCCAGCAAATTATTCTTTGAAACGAACAGTGATAAACTGAAGGTTGCATCCCTCACACAACTCGATGACCTGGTTGTAATCATGAACAGGTACCAGGATGCGAAATTGTTGATTGAAGGACATACCGATAGCCAGGGCAATGATGAATTCAATCTTGACTTATCATCGAGAAGAGCAGCTTCAGTAAAAAATACCTGGAAGATAAAGGCATCAATACACTTCGCTTAACAACCAGCGGATTGGGCGAAAGCAAACCGGTCGCTGATAACCTAACCAATTTAGGCCGTGCTAAAAACAGGCGGGTTGAATTAAAAACATCCTATTAAGCTATCAGAAGTCTTAGTGGTAATAAGACTGGCAGTTGGACGCAGCTGCCGGTCTTTTACAAAACTTCTCAAAACATTAGCACGCAATTTAATTTCAACTAAAAGAACATGAATACTTATTCCATTCTGATCAGTTTTGCCCTGCTAACAGCATTACCCGGCTGTTTATTCTCAACAGAGTATGCTGTATTGGAAAAGGAAAGTCCGGGTGAAATTATGTTTAAATCTGTCGATTCAATGAGACAGGCATCAATCATCAACAAGTATGATTCCTTTCAGAGAATCGCCATAGCCGACCTTGATACCAATGAAGTTTTACTATCAAAACTCAGCCACAGAGGCTTGTCTACAGGAAACACAAGCGCATCTGCCTACTTAGTCAACATCAGTGAATACCGAAATCAAAATGAAAGAATGAGGATGCAGCTGAAACAATTCGATAAGGGAACCATGACCTGGGATAATTTCAAATCGGCCTTCAGCAACGAATTAAATATTCACAATAAAAAGCTAAAGCGATTTTACATGTTGAATAAAGTATAGCACTTCAGTTATTCAATCATTATTTACAACTAAATTTTTACCGATGACAGATGTAGAAATAGAAAAATCGAAAGTAAATATTACCGTTGAGATCATTGAATACCACGAAGATGCTATTGTGATTAAAACAATACTGAAAAAAAGTACCGGCAATATCAGCGTCATGTCGTTCGACAATGGCAAAGGACTTCCTTCCAGAACAATCCCCTTCGATTGCTTTGCACAGATCATAGATGGCAAGGCTGAAATTGTGATCAATGGCGATTCTACAGTACTACAAACTGGCCAATCGATCGTAGTCCCGGCACATGCTACCTATTTTATCAAACCAAATGGGCGTTTCAAAATGATACTGACCATAATTAAAAGCGGATACTCATGATCGTTACAAGAAGACAATTGCTGATCAATAAAATTGTAGAAAGCAGTTCAAAGTTAAGGGCAATTTGTTTTCCGGCTTACGAACATTTATCTGAAACCCCTTTATACAGTCAGGATATGGAAAGCATCATACCCACTTCCGAATACAGGCTGTACCTCGAAACCATCAACCGGCAGATTGCCCTGTTTAAAAGGGAATATTAAGAGTAGGCGTGATTTCAAAATCGTATCCTGTTATACTATAAAACTATTTAATTTATCATGATAGACGTAATAAAAGAAGGTATACTGCTGAACAAAACAGGCAACGGCTATGAGAATGAAGGTGTATTGAATCCTGCTACAATCAAGGTAGAAGATGAAATACACCTGTTTTACCGTGCTGTAAGCAAAGGCAATCATTCCAGCATAGGCCATTGTTTACTGAATGCTCCGATGGAATTGCAGGACAGGTCAGACTTTCCTGTAATTTTCCCACAACAGGAATATGAATCACATGGAACCGAAGATCCCAGGATAACAAAGATTGATGGACTTTATTACCTCACCTATACAGCTTATGATGGTAAGAATGCATTGGGTGCGCTGGCTTTATCGAAAGACCTTGTCACCTGGGAGAAACAAGGTGCCATTGTACCGATGATTACTTATAATGAGTTTAAACATCTCGCAGGATCAAAAGGCATCTTAAATGAGAAATACCTTCGTTTCAATGAACTAAAGAATCCCAACGACGACAAAAGCAACATTCACTATATCTGGGATAAAAATGTTGTTTTCTTCCCGAGAAGAATCAATGGTAAACTTCATTTTCTGCATAGGATTAAACCCGATATACAGTTAGTAGCGATTACCCATCTCAGTGAGTTAAACATCGAATTCTGGCAACATTACTTCCTTCATTTTGAAGAATGGATATTGATGTCGCCCGAATATCCTCATGAGGTAAGCTATATTGGTAGCGGTTGTACGCCGATTGAAACAGAACATGGATGGCTGCTGATATACCACGGTGTGCACGATACTGTAAAAGGCTATGTTTATGTTGCCTGTGCTGCCCTGCTCGATCTCGACAATCCGTTGATCGAAGTTGCAAGGCTTCCGTATGCACTGTTTAAACCTGAACTGCAATGGGAAATTGTAGGCGAAGTGAGCAATGTATGTTTTCCTACAGGGGCCATTGAAAAAGACGGAA
>JBPOHG010000259.1:0-14285 GCA_052035835.1 Bacteroidota bacterium
TACATTATTGGATTTGAAAACAATGATATGTGATGATTACCAGCATTTTTCTGATACTGCTACTAATCTTGGTCGGTATAGATTGGCTCCAGGGGAAGTTATTGATGCTGGTTTATTTGGAGGTAAAAGTGACATTGAAGTTTCGGGCAGTATGCTTGTTTTACCCGACACCATCATAAAGGGATTAAGGTATAAAAGAATTAAAGTCAACAATGAAGGTTATCATCAAATTTGTTATTTTAATAATCAATGGCAGAGCAACCTTTTTCACATTAATAGAACCTTGAATGAAAAATTCGATGGATATTGCGTAACCATGACAGAACTAAAGGTAAATGGAATTAAAGGAAGCAGATGGTTTGAAATATTT
Source organism: Bacteroidota bacterium (assembly GCA_052035835.1). Lineage (GTDB taxonomy): Bacteria > Bacteroidota > Bacteroidia > Chitinophagales > Chitinophagaceae > Ferruginibacter. Next base: position 371 of record JBPOHG010000259.1, read on the forward strand.
TTTTTACAGCACTATCTTGATAGCAATTCATCTAAAGTTATCGACAAATGGATACAGAATTCTAAGTTGAATAAATTACCTGTTCAATCATTACATGATATTGATAATAATGGCTATGATTTGGAATTAAGGCAAAAGCTTGGCGATCTTGAATAATAGTTAGCCGTTGGTCAACATTATTTCCAGGAAAGATTTGTACTATTCTACCAGGAAAAATGAAATGATCGCAAAATGTAAACGTTGCATATTCCAACCACATAAAAAGCCGGAAATACATTCCGGCTTTTTATATAAATACAAGTTCTTACAATTTTTTCATTTCTTCCTTGCCATCACTTTCTCTGCCGCAGCCACAATATGATTAGCATCAAGGCCATATTTAACGAGTAATTCTGTTGGCTTCCCGCTCTCGCCAAATGTATCATTGGTGCCAATGTATTCTATCGGAACAGGGAATTCCTGTGAAGCTACCTGTGCAATGCTGTCGCCCAGTCCGCCAATGATATTATGTTCTTCAGCCGTAACAGCACATCCTGTCTTTTTGATGGAAGCCAGTACCGCTGCACGATCCAGGGGTTTAATGGTATGTATATTGATCACTTCCACACTAATGCCTTTTGCTTCCAGTGTTTTGGCAGCTTCAATGCTGGTCCAAACCAGGTGCCCGCATGCAAAAATGGTCACATCTTTTCCTTCATTCAGGATCTGAGCTTTCCCAATCACAAAATCGGCTTCGTTGGTAAAAATCGGCCAAACCGGGCGGCCAAAACGGAGATAAACCGGGCCTTCATATTTTGCGATGGCTTTGGTAGCGGCCTTGGTTTGATTATAATCGGCCGGAACGATCACTGTCATGCCTGGCAGCATTTTCATCATACCAATGTCTTCGAGGATCTGGTGGGTGGCGCCATCTTCACCCAGGGTTAACCCGGCATGGGATGCACATATTTTTACGTTCTTGCCGCTGTAAGCAATGCTCTGGCGGATCTGGTCATATACCCTTCCGGTAGAGAAATTGGCGAAAGTGGTGGTGTATGGGATTTTACCGCCAACGGTGAGGCCGGCTGCAATGCCCATCATATTGGCTTCTGCTATACCGCACTGGATGAGCCGATCAGGAAACTCTTTCATAAAGCCGTTGAGCTTCAAAGAGCCTGCGAGGTCGGCAGTGAGGGCAACAATCTGGTCGTTTTCGCGGGCAGCCTCCAGGATGCCATCACCAAAACCACTGCGGGTATCTTTATTTCCTGTTACCTGAATATCGGCGAGCATAGTATGTTATTTAAGGGCGCAAGTTAGCCCAGTTGGTTTAATTGAGAAAAACGTTTTGTCCGCCCAGCAATCTTTCTTCTTCCTTCAATTTTACTTCCCAGTTCCAGGCGGTACGCATCATATCCTCAAGGTTGAATTGCGGGACCCATCCCAGCAGTTGCCTTGCTTTTTCATTGTTGGCGAAAATGGCGGTAATGTCGCCCGGCCTTCTGCCTGCGATGACATAATTCAGTTTTTGTTCGCTTACTTTTTCAAATGTCCCGATCGCTTCCAGCACCGTGTACCCGTTACCGGTACCCAGGTTGAATATTTCGCAATTGGAACTGTTTTTTCCTGCGATCAGGTAATTGAGTGCCAGGGTATGTGCATGGGCAATATCAGATACATGAATATAATCGCGGATGCAGCTGCCATCCCTTGTAGGGTAGTCGTTACCGTACACTTGCATTTGGGGTAATTTACCAATGGCTGTTTGCGTGATAGCAGGAACAAGGTTAGCTGGCCTTCCTAGCGGTATCTCGCCGATTTGATTAGACGGGTGGGCGCCAACGGGGTTGAAATAACGCAGGAGGATAGATTTCACCTGGTTGCTGTTGACGGTTTGTTGTACGATTTGTTCCCCCATTTGTTTGGTATATCCATACGGCGACTCGGCCTGTTTGGTAACGGTTTCTTCGGTTACCGGGCTTTCATCGGGGTTGCCATAAACTGTGCATGAAGATGAAAAAACAAAATGAGGGATATTAAATTCATCGCAGCAGCGTAAAATATTGATCAGCGAATTGATATTATTTTCAAAATAGAGGAGCGGGTTTTCTACCGATTCTCCAACTGCTTTGTATGCTGCGAAATGAATGACACCAACAATGTCGGGGTTTTCCTGGAACACGGCATGTGTATCATCGAAAATGCAAAGGTCTACTGTATAGTTTTTCACTTTTACGCCGGTGATCCTTTCCACACCATCCAGGATATTGGGTTTGCTCCTGCTATTGTTATCGGCAGATACCACAGCGTATCCATTCTGTATGAGGTCTACAATGGTATGTGATCCAATGTATCCGCATCCGCCCGTCACTAAAATTTTTTTCATGTGCAATTGGTTTTACAGCAATCCGCAGTATGCCAAAGCATATGCACGGATTGCATCCTGCAAAGAAAACAAAAATCACTCAACAGGGAGTGATTTTATAGAGAATAAGTTATAAAAATATCAACGGTAGAAAATGTGCAGCAGGAAGTAAAACAAAGCTGCCAGCAATCCACTGATGGGAATGGTAAGCACCCAGGCCCAAAGCAGGTTTACGGTAACGCCCCAACGTACGGCTGATAACCTTTTGGTAGCGCCTACACCTATGATTGACCCTGTAATGGTATGGGTTGTGCTCACAGGGATTTTCAATGCTTCTGTTACAAACAAAGTGATGGCGCCGGCAGTTTCAGCAGCCACGCCTTCAAAGGGAGTAACCTTGGTGATCTTGGTTCCCATTGTTTTTACAATTTTCCATCCGCCGCTCATAGTGCCCAGTGCAATGGCGGCATAGCAGGCGAGTGGTACCCACCAAACCATGTGGTCGAGCGAATACACGGAAGGGTTATAGGCAATCAGTGCTGCCATGATAATGCCCATTACTTTTTGAGCGTCATTGCCACCGTGGCCAATGCTGAATGCTGCAGAAGAAACCAATTGTAATCTTTTAAACCAGGTATTGGCCCTGTTGGCATTGAGGCTGTTAAGGAACAATGTAAATCCGGCCATGATGCAAAGGATGCCCGCCAGTAATATCCATTTGAAGTTGGCAGAATGGAAAATCACCCGCATGGCAAAACTGTCGTAATGTGATTTTAATTTGGCCGGGTCGGTTACCATATTGTATTTAAGGAAAATCCCCACTAAAATAAACACCGAGATGGCGATGATCTTCGGCATCATCCCTTTTCGAAAGGAATGGATAAACCAAAGGGAAATGATAAAGGCAATAATCATCCCGATCACCGGGGCCAGGAAAATAAACGAAATGGTTTTGAGGACGGGTTCGGGATTGATGGAAGTAAAACCTCCAAAAGCAACCGCAGCGCCCGAAAATCCGCCGATGAGCGCATGAGAAGATGAAGAAGGGATCCCAAACCACCAGGTAAACAGGTTCCAGAATACTGCAGACAACAACCCGGCAAAAATAACCAATAGCATATCATGCCCGTTTACTACATCCGTTTTAACGGTTTTGGCAATGGTATTGGCAACGCCATGGTCTTTGAAAATGAAGAATGCAACAAAGTTGAAAAGGGCTGCCCAGATAACTGCCTGCCCGGGGGTAAGCACTTTGGTGGATACAACCGTTGCAATAGAATTGGCTGCATCATGAAACCCATTGATATAATCAAAGAGCAGTGCCAGGGCTATAATAATGATCAGGAATGTCATAAGAATATTTTATCCGCCTGTTTGATTAAGCATATTTAATGATGATCGACTCAATCACATTGGCTGCGTCTTCACATTTGTCGGTAACGATTTCCATGATCTGGTAGATCTCTCTTTTCTTGATGACTTCTTTTGCATCTGGTTCGGTAGCAAACAAACGCTCAATGCTCATATCAAAAATATCGTCGCCCTGGTTTTCGATGCTGTTGATGGCAACCAGTGCATCGGTGATCTGGCGGAGGTTTTTCATGTTGCGCAACTCAGTAACGGCACGGTGTACCTGCGTACATCCCAACCCAATAAGGTCGGCCATTTTTTGGATGCCGATATCATTGGGGTCTACATGGTAAAAGTTGATTTTTTTGGCCGAAGCATAAATATAATCAGCAATATCGTCGAGGGCAGTAGCGAGGTAATGAATGTCTTCACGGTCGAAAGGGGTAATAAAATTTTTACCCAGTTCTGTGAAAATCCGATGGGTATATTCATCGTTTTTATGTTCGAGGTCTTCAATTTCTTTGATCAGCTTCCCTCTTTTTTCAAAATCAGGTTCATGCACCACTTCTTTCATCTTAACACCCATTTGTACCAGTACTTCAGAAACACTTTCAAACAACTGGTAAAATACCCTGTCTTTGGGGAGGAAAACCTTTAAAATAGTATTGAAGGCCATAGCTTTTTCATTTTGGGGGCAAAAATAGAATTATCAGGCAGTGTAGCTTCATTCCCGAAATTGATAATAATTTCTTAACATAGAGGTAATATTAATTTATTATTCCTTTGCGCCATAAATCTAATGCATTGCTAAGGAAGCTTCTTTTGCTATTTGCTTGCCTGTTTTGTGCCTCCATTGCAAACAGCCAGTTTTTAATGGATATGGTGGATACCAGCACAACAACGGGGAAGGGAATGCTGAGTATCTACAAAAAATTCGACCATCTCCGGTTCAGTGGTTATATACAGCCCCAATACCAGGTAGCAGGATCAAAAGGTACCCGCAACTTTGAAGGGGGCGATTTTGCACCCGGTGTGAGCAACCGTTTTATGCTTCGCAGAAGCAGGGTACGTATTGATTACGTGCATTTTGAAAGCGGCCACAAGCCTGGCGTACAGTTTGTTTTTCAGTTCGATGCCAATGAAAGAGCCTTCACGGTCAGGGACGTTTGGGGCCGGATTTTCGAAAACAGGTACAAACTTTTTTCATTCACCATCGGCATGTTTGCCCGGCCATTTGGTTTTGAAACCAATTTGAGCAGTAGTGACCGTGAAAGCCCCGAGAGGGGAAGAATGAACCAGTTGTTCATGAAGAGTGAACGTGACCTGGGTGCTATGTTCAGTTTTGATGTAAGAAAAGACCAGCACTTATTAAAACGATTGAAAGTGGATATTGGTTTGTTCAATGGACAGGGTATTAATGCGAGCGGTGATTTTGATAATACCAAAGACCTGATTGGCCGTGTTTCATTAAAACCCTGGCCCATCTCCAAAATGATAACCTTGGCCGCAGGCGGCTCTGTTTTATGGGGTGGCCTCGAAAACAATACCAGGTATCATTTTACAACAGCCACCGTGGCCGGTGCCCCCAAAGTACAGGTAGATTCTGCATTGTCTAATATCGGGAAAACATCGCCGCGAAGGTACCTGGGTGCCGACCTGCAGGTAAAAATCAAAAACAAAGCAGGCCAAACCGAGTTGAGGGCAGAAGTGATCTCCGGCAAACAAACCGGTACTGCCAATAGCTCCGAAACACCGGCTTCTTTGCTTACCGGTAACGATGGGTTTTATACCCGCCGTTTCACCGGGGCTTATTTTTATTTCCTTCAGCACTTATTTTCTACCAAACATCAATTGATTGTAAAGTACGATTGGCTCGATCCTAATACCGCCGTTAAAGGAAAGCAGATAGGAGCAGCAGGCGCCGGGTTTACGGTGGGGGATATACGCTTTCAAACACTGGGTGCCGGATACATACATTATGTTTCAGACAATATCAAACTGGTATTATATTATGCAAGGGTATGGAATGAGAAAACAAGCCTGCCCGCTTACAGCAACGACCTTAAAGACGATGTATTTACCTGCAGGCTGCAGTTTCGCTTCTAACGCCCCGGTAGGTAACATTCGCTTAACACAGGAGTAACATTTCGGTAACATTTCCTTCACTTTCGCATAACATAGAAATTGTCCCTTTGCGTCAAAATAAGCAAAGGCATGCGTTCATTATTACTACTTGCTATCTTCTTCTTCAGTGCAATGGTTTCGGTTGCACAACAAGCTACCATCGAAGGGAAAATTACCGACGGTAAAACCGGTAATACGGTGGCATTTGCTACTGTATTTATTGTAGAAACCAATAAATCTGTATCATCTGATGTAGATGGCCATTTCCTGGTGTTGGTACCAACGGGAAAAAAATATTCCCTCCGCGTGTCTTCCGTAGGTTATGGAACCAAATTGGTGGAAGAGGTAGAAGCCCTGGCAGGCCAAACAGTACAAATTAATATTACCCTCGATCCGGTGGCAAAAACAGCGGCTGCGGTGGAAGTCCGTTCTTCTGCCCGTAAAGAAACTGTGAATGCCATGATATCCCTGCAAAAAAACACGCCGGTGGTGGCGCAGGTGATTAGTGCAGAAGCCATCAGGCGCAGCCCCGATAAAAATACCGGGGAGGTGTTGAAAAGGGTAGCAGGCACTTCGGTGCAGGAAGGGAAATACCTGGTGGTACGCGGCCTCAGCGACCGTTACAACCAGGCGATGCTCAATGGCATCCTGTTGAGCAGTACAGAACCCGATCGTAAAACATTCAGCTTTGATATTTTCCCTGCTGCCATGATAGACAATATCGTGATGAATAAAACATTTGTACCCGAACTGCCGGGAGAATGGGCAGGCGGACTGGTACAGGTTCAAACCAAAGATGTACCCTCTTCTTCATTCCTGAATATACAGATTGGGACAGGGTTTAATACCAACACCATTGGCAGGGATTTCTTACAGGCTTCGGGCGGTAAGCTCGATTGGCTGGGTGTTGACAATGGTACCCGGGAATTGCCTTCGGCGCTTCCCAGGAAAAACGCATTTGCACAACTTACATCCGAACAAAAAACTGCCTACGGCGCACAATTCCGCAATAACTGGAAGCCTGTAACAGGCAACGCTCCGCTCAACAGTTCGTTTCAACTCAACGGTGGGGGCACCACGAAATTGTTTGGTAAAAAGCTGGCAGGTATTTTCGCACTCACTTATAACAACAGCAACAAAAGGACGCCGTTCGATAACCGGTTTATTGCCAACAACGAAGGCGATGTTGAATTGCTCTATAATAACAATAAGTACAGCAGGGATGTACTAGCCGGAGGGTTGGCCAATGTTACACTTCAGCTAAACAATAACAACCGTATTTCAATCAAGAACCTCATCAATGTAAATACAAGTGATTTTGTAATAGACAGGTACGATGGAAGGGATTATATCATCAGTGGTGGCGGCAACGGTGATAAAGTAAGGGCCACAGAAATCGGTTTCAGGCAGAACACATTTTTTAATACACAGATCATTGGCGAACACCAGGTGGCAAAAATAGCGGCCAAACTGAAATGGTATGGTGGTTTCAATATATTGGATCAGTATATCCCCGATCAGCGCAGGTTGTTTTATACACAGGATGGAACCGATGCCAGTGCCCCTTATTATGCATTGCTGGGATTGGGCGCCGGACAAAAAAGCGGCAGTATTTTTTATAGCTTCCTGAATGACTATATCTACAATGCCGGCGCAGATGTTTCTAAGACTTTTGATAAATGGGGGAACAAGCACACCATAAAGGCGGGGTATTTATTCCAGGTGAAAGACCGCTTATTCGACAGCCGGCCATTCTTTATCAATACCGCCAGTAACAATTTAAAGCAATTGGCAGCCGACCAAATTTTTGCTGCCGGAAATTTTGGTAACGGTAACGATAAGTTGCAGTTTGACGAAATTGCCGGAAACGCATTCCGTTACATGGCAAACACCATCATGAATGCAGCCTACCTTCAGTTTGATAACCCCCTTGGAAATAAATTCAGGCTCGTGTGGGGCGTTCGTTTCGAAAGTTTCGACCAACTGGTGGGCAGTGTGAAGAAAGACGATCCCCGCCATGTAAATACACTCGTAAAAGACTGGCTGCCGGGTGTAAACCTTACGTATAAAGCAGGGGCCAAAACAAATATCCGGCTCGCTGCCAGTCAAACCGTAGTTAGGCCCGAATTCAGGGAGTTGAGCCCATTTGCTTTCTATGATTTTGAATTGGGCGCTCAGGTGGTTGGGAATAAGTCGGCACAACGCACCAAGGTATCCAACATCGACCTTCGGTATGAAATCTACCCACGCCCGGGTGAACTCATTACGGCGGGGGTATTCTACAAACACTTCAACCAGCCTATTGAATATTATTTCAATCGTACAGGCCCTGGAACCAATACGTTTAATATCCTTAATACAGATGTGGCCAATGCATTTGGCGCAGAATTGGAGTTCAGGAAAAAACTCGACTTTGCCCCATCGCTTCGCAACTTTACCCTCAGTGGCAACGTAAGTTATATCTATAGCAAAGTAAAAGATACCACGGGTACGATCGACCGCCCTTTGCAGGGACAGAGCCCTTACCTCATCAACTTCGGTTTGCAATACGACCTGGAGAAGATTGGCTTTAGCAGCACTTTATTGTTCAACCAAATTGGCAGGAGGATTTTATTTGTAGGAAACGAAGCCATTTCTGATATATGGGAAAACCCCCGTCCGTTGCTCGACCTGCAGCTTGCTCAAAAAATTTGGAAGAAAAAAGGGGAAATCCGCATCAACATCAGCGATATCTTCAATAAACAGGCCGATTTCTACCACGACCTCGATGGCAATAAGCAGTTTTCAAAAGGGTCAAAAGATGTGCAGGCCATCAGTCGTAATTATGGAACCAATGTAACCATCACATTTGGATACACGATTAAATAACCATTATTCAACTATTTAAACATACAAACTACAATTATGAAACGTTTTACCCTGATTGCCCTGGCTGCACTGGTTTTGTCGGCAGGCTGTCGTAAAATTGAAGTGGACGAAACTTCCAATAACAACAACAATGGAGGTGGCGGCGCTACAGAAAATGTGATCCTCGAAGGCCGTATCAGTACCAATCGTACGCTGAAGGCTGAGAATGTGTACAAACTTCGCGGGCTCGTGTACGTTACCAACGGGGCGGTATTAACCATTGAACCCGGAACAAAAATTGTAGGTGAACAAGGCCGTAATGGCGCACTCATCATTACACGCAGTGCTAAGATCGTAGCTGATGGCACCGTAGACAAACCCATTGTGTTTACTTCAGAAGCAGCTACGCCTAACCGTGGTGATTGGGCCGGGCTGGTGATTCTTGGCAATGCCCCTACCAATGCAAGTTTCAACGGGCAGGCAGGCATTGGGGAAATTGAAGGCGGTATCAACAACAGCGATGGTTTGGGATTGTATGGCCTTGGCGCCAGCAGCAACCCGGCCGATAACAGTGGTATCCTCCGTTATGTAAGGATTGAATATGCCGGTTATGCTTTCCTTCCCGATAAAGAGATCAATGGATTAACAATGGGTGGGGTAGGTAGTGAAACGATTATAGATTATGTACAGGTGGCATATTGCAACGACGATAGTTTTGAGTGGTTTGGTGGTACCGTGAATTGCAAACACCTCATTGCATACAAAGGGCTGGATGATGATTTTGATACCGACAACGGATACACAGGTAAAGTGCAATTTGCGATCGGTTTCCGCGACAGTTCCATTGCAGATATCAGCGGTAGCAATGGTTTTGAAAGTGATAATGATGCAGGTGGAAGCCTCAATACCCCTCAAACCAGTGCCGTTTTCAGCAATGTTACGCTGGTGGGCCCTCGTGCTTCCCTTACCAATGTGGGCAACTCAAATTATAAAAGAGGTGTACACACCCGCCGCAATTCGGCACTCAGCTTTTTTAATTCTATTGTAATGGGATGGCCTACCGGCTGGCTGCTCGATGGCAGCACCGGTACGCCAACCGACCTTAACCTCACTGCCGCTACCCCTAAGGCAGTGTATGCCAACAATATTTTTGCAGGCAATAACAACCCGCTTAGTTATACAGTGAGTGCATCGGCTCCTACGGGTTGGGCAACACTCGATTTCAGCAATTATATGAACAATGCGGCTGCAGGCAATACATTCCTTGGTACCACCGGTGATGTTCAGTTAACAGCGCCGTTTAAGTACGACAATACAGTAGATTTTAACCCGCAGGCTGGTTCACCGGCATTGAGTGGTGCTTCATTTACCAATGCTAAAGTTGCCAACTGGTTTACGGCTACGGGTTACCGTGGTGCCTGCGATGCCGGCGATAGCTGGTGGAAGGGTTGGTCGAAATTCAATTAATTTCCTGCTAATGGTTTTATTCATGTGCAGGTTGTGTATGAACACAGTTTTGTTTCTTAACCCAAACATAACCTGCTACATCAGGAAATAATTCTAAAAATATTCATCTTGCAGGCTCGTTCTGTGGGGAGTAAATTTTCCTTAAGCAAATAGCAAGTTTTAATCATGCTTGAACCACCAATAGTCTTATTGGTGGTCTTTTTTTTGTTTACAATTTAGTAAGCATTTGGTAATACAAGGGCAATATACGAATTGGAATTTTACACAAAGTATAGCCATGGAAAAACGCAAGATAGATATTGCGGTTTGTTCTGATGTGCACCTGGGCACATATGGGTGCCGTGCGAGGGAATTATACCGTTACCTTGCTACCATCGACCCCGCCATCCTTGTTTTAAATGGGGATATCGTAGACATTTGGCAGTTCAATAAAAAATACTGGCCCAAGAGCCACATGCTCGTTATCAAGCAAATTACCAGTATGCTCAGCCGTGGGGTAAAAGTATATTATATCACCGGCAACCATGATGAAATGCTTCGCCGTTTTGAAGGATTTTCATTGGGAAACTTCCATATAGAAAACAAGCTGGTCTTATGCCATGACGACGGGTCGCGTTCATGGCTTTTTCACGGGGATGTATTTGATGTAACCATGCAGCACAGTAAATGGCTTGCACGATTGGGAGCTGTTGGTTATGATATGCTCATCCTGTTGAACACTTTTGTGAATTATTTCAGTGAGAAAATGGGAAAGGGAAAAATATCCATGTCGAAGAAGATCAAGGGTTCTGTAAAATCGGCGGTTAAATTTATCAACCATTTCGAAGAAACAGCCGCTTCTATTGCCATTGAACGCGGGTATCAGCATGTTATTTGCGGCCATATTCATCACGCCGAGCAACGGCAGGTAGTTACATCAGGAGGTTCTGTGCAATACCTCAACTCGGGCGACTGGGTAGAAAACCTCACAGCCCTTGAGTATAGTGGCAACGAATGGAAGATATACCGTTACCAGGAGGATGTACTGGTGAAAGAAATGGATGATCGTTACTATACAGATGAGGCAAGTTACCTGCATACAGCAGAATTGTTTCGGATGATGATGCGTGATTTTGATATTGCTTCTTAGCACAGCAAACTTCGTTTATGAAAATATTATATGCATTGCAGGCTACGGGCAACGGCCATATCAGCAGGGCCAATGAACTACTGCCACTGCTTGAAAAAGAACACGAGGTAGATATATTGCTTAGCGGCACACAATCTGATATACATTTAAACAGTTTTGTAAAATTCAGGCGAAAAGGGCTGAGTTTTGTTTTTGGCAAAAAAGGAGGTATTGATTATTTGAAAACATTTCGCCAGCTCAATACCAGGCAATTCAAAAAAGAAGTGACCAGTTTGCCGGTAGATCAATACGAACTGGTGATCAATGATTTTGAGCCATTGAGTGCCTGGGCTTGCCGAATGAAAAATATCCCATGTGTAGCGCTCAGCCACCAGTATGCAGTATTACATCCAAAAGCACCACGCCCGCCTAAAGCAGACCCGCTGGCCTGGATGGTATTAAAGTATTACGCTCCCTGCAGGCAGGGAACCGGTTTTCATTTTGAAGCATACGGGGAGCAGGTAACCACACCTGTTATCAGGAAGGCCATTCGCCATTCCTATTACAGGAACAATGGGCATTATACCGTTTACCTTCCGGCATTCAGCGAAAAGAAATTACTGAAAATATTCTCCCGTTTTCCGAGAGTACAATGGCATATATTTTCTAAACATAGTAAAAAGAACAGGGTAGAAGGCAATTGTTGGATCAGGCCAGTGAGCGATTATGACTTCATCAGCAGTTTTACTACCTGCGAAGGTATTGTATGCGGAGCTGGATTTGAAACACCAGCCGAAGCATTGTATATGAATAAAAAGCTGTTGGTGGTTCCTATGAAAGGGCAATATGAACAGCATTGCAATGCGGCTGCACTAACGGTGATGGGTGTAACAGTATTAAAAAACCTGAAAAAGGGGAAAATGAAAACCATTGCTCATTGGCTCAGCGAAGACTTTCGTATCCATAAAAATTACCCCGATGCAAGCAAAGAGGTAATTGCAAAATTGTTAGCAATGCATCAAAAAAGCAGCATTCAACAATCGGGGAATGAATTGAACGAAGGAGAATTGTCATTTTCAGAGGAGAAAACGTTTTCATAACATTCCAGTAACATCAACTTAATACTGCACTGCTAAGTTTGCAGCACAAAACCAACCATGGCTGTTAAACAATTTTACACTGCTATTATAACACTCATCAAAGCCAACCTTTCCTATTTTGTTCCTTTCGCATTGTTGTTAAACATTGTTTTTGTTGGCTGTGTAAGCTACGATCACGCATTATTATCTTTCCCCCCAAACGAAGCCCGTTCTTTTTGGCTGAATGTTTTTTTTGTGAACTATACATTCATGGGTAGCTGGGTATTTGCGCTGGCACTTATTGCCTGGCTGTATTTCCTCAAAAAGAAAGTGAGGCTGGCTACCAGCCTGCTCATAGGTTTCCTGAGCACGCTTTTTATTGTTCAGGCAATAAAAAACCTTACAGCAGGCCTGGGGGATGGGATTGACTTTTATGCAGAGTCGGGTCAGTACCTGCTCATCACCCCCCAACATACAGAATTATCATTATATGGCCTCATCTCCGGATATGCTGCCACTGCATTTGCGCTGGCTACTATTTTGGCCCTGCATACCCGAACGAACATTAAAAAATTCCTTTTATTCCTGGCTGCAGCACTCCTGGCATTTTCGAGGATTTACCTGGGAGGGAATTCCCTGGCCGATGTAGCTGCCGGTGCAGTTGCAGGCGTAAGTGGCGCCAGTATGGCTGCCTTGTTGCTGCCATTTTTAAGAGGGGCATGGAAGGGCGCGGGAAAGCGCATGAACATAGAAGGCGTAAACCTGGGGCCGGTACAAAACGGCCAATTGGGCAATGCCTGAAAAAATATAAAAGTAGCCATCAATTTTTCTGTATCCCTTAATGAAAAACCTTACATTTGAGCCTTCAATCACCCCGCTTCTTATTATCTGAATTATTAGTCCAACCCTTTCAAAACCAATACCTCGCCATTCATAGCAGGCATGAATGAAAATTGGTTTGCTTTTCATGGCAAACCGGTACCATCCTGTCTCATTGGCGACATGTATTACCCTGTTAGCCACAGCTATATTACCAACATGTATAAACAAACACTTCATATGAAAATCTCTACTAAAAACTCAGACAGTAACATCCGTTTTGGATTCAAAGGGAAGTTGCTATCGGTGCTTTTTTTGGTAACGATGCTCTTAGGAGCCATTCAAACGCAGGCACAGTTTGATATTGTGTCTACTGCTACCAATTACACCGAAAACTTTAATGCGCTGGCGTCTACAGGTACCGGCAATGCCTGGTCGAACAACAGCACACTCACGGGCTGGTATGCACGAACAGATGCTACCGCCTCGATTACCACTTACAATGCCAACACAGGTTCCACCACCACAGCAGCACTCAATAGTTTTGGTGTAGCTGGTACAAACCCGGTAACGGAACGTGCACTTGGTTATTCTCCTACCAATGCTTTTTTTGGTGCTTCGGGTACTGGTAAGGGTTATATAGGATGGAGGCTTCGTAACAACACCGGCGGTACCATTTCATCCATCCAGGTAACCTGGACGGGCGAGCAATGGAGAAGAGACAATACCGTTGCCCAAAGCCTTTCTTTAACCTATCGCCAGGCAGCTTCGGTAACC
>JBPOHG010000294.1:0-14956 GCA_052035835.1 Bacteroidota bacterium
AGAATATATTGGCGCAGTGATCGGGCCAGGTGGTAAAGTGATCCAGGAAATTCAACGTGAAACCGGAACCACCATCAATATTGAAGAAGTAAACAACCAGGGCGAAGTAAGCATTTTCTCTAAAGAAAAAGCAGGCTTAGATAAAGCACTCGCCTGGGTAAATGGGTTGGTTGCTTCGCCGGTAGTTGGCGATACCTACGAAGGAACGGTAAAGAGCATCAAAGAATTTGGCGCATTCGTAGAATTCCTGCCGAAGAAAGAGGGCTTACTGCACATCAGTGAAATCAGCTGGAAGCGTTTGGAAACCATGGATGGTATCTTTAAAGAAGGCGATAAAGTGAAAGTTAAATTACTCGATATCGACCCACGCACCGGTAAATTTAAATTGAGCCGCAAAGCACTGATGCCAAAACCCGAACAACCTGCCAAGCCCCAACAGCCGCAACAGGCAAAGCCACAGGGTGAAAATCAATAATCAATTTTTTACAATATACAAGCTGCAGCCCCGGTTGCAGCTTTTTTAATTTTATGGAACATTTTTCTTTCCATTTCGAAAAGCCATCGGTCGAACAAAAAGACATCCTCATTGCATTGCTCAGTGAAAACGGGTTCACCGGTTTTGAAGAACAGGAGGATGGCCTGTTCGCTTTTATTGCATCCCATCAATTTGATGAACAAGCGTTTCAGGAAATCGTAGCTATGACAGGGATTGCTTTTCATCAATCGATCATTGAAGAGAAGAACTGGAACGAAGAATGGGAGCGTGATTTTCAGCCGGTAAAAGTGATCACGGATGAAGAAAATGGGCACTATATTTTGGTGAGGGCACAGTTTCATCCCGCCGACCCGCATGCAACCCATGAGATCATTATTACGCCCAGGATGAGCTTTGGCACCGGCCACCATGCTACTACCCACCTGGTACTGGCGCAAATGAAACAAATAGATTTTGCGAATAAAGTGGTGGTAGATTTTGGTACCGGCACATGCGTATTGGCCATACTGGCCGAAAAGCTGGGAGCTACAGAAATCATTGCACTGGATAACGATGACTGGAGCATCCGCAATGCTGCCGATAATATTGAGATGAACCAATGCAGCCATATCAGTTTACACCAGGCCGATCGTTTTCAAACTTTTACTGAGCGCCCGATTGATATTATTCTGGCCAATATCAACCTCAATGTCATCAAAAGCAATTTACCAGCGATCAGAAAAGCTGCACAAAAAGGAACGATCCTTCTTTTCAGCGGTATACTTTCTTCCGACGAAATGGAGATCAGGGAGGCAATTCATTCGAACGGACTGGCAGTTACCGGCGTTGATGAACGCAATAATTGGCTTGTGGTTACAGCCCTGGGATAATGCACCCGGTTTCCACAATATTAATTTAACGTTAAGAATACCAGTTTTTTACGTATCTTTGCTGTACTCAACACACTAAAGAAAGATAATGAAAGAAGCACTTCTTATCATTGTAGCTTATCTCATTGGCTCTATCCCCACAGCCCTTATCATCAGCAGGAGATTCTTTGGTATCGATATCCGTGATTACGGCAGTGGCAATATGGGGGCTACGAATACCTTCCGCGTACTGGGTTCAAAATACGGCACCATCGTAATGGCCATGGATATCCTGAAAGGGATGCTGGCCGTTGCTCTGTATAATTTTCTTCCGCACTACCTCGACAATGAACTCGACCGCACCAACTTCATGATTGGGTTGGGGCTGGCTGCAGTGTTGGGGCACATATTTCCCATTTTTGCAGGGTTTAAAGGCGGTAAAGGTGTTGCTACGCTATTGGGAATGATCATCGCCGTTCAACCGGTGATTGCCGTTAGTTGTGTGGGGGTCTTCGTACTTGTATTATACCTTACCCGTTATGTATCGCTCAGCTCTATATTAGGAGCCATTATGCTGCCAATTTGTGTGCTCTGGATTTGGAATGAACATGAAGTGTTGTATAGGGTATTCGCACTGCTGGTAGCCTTTCTCGTTATTATTACGCATCAGAAAAATATCGGCCGCCTGCTCAGGGGCGTTGAAACCCGTATCCCTATCTTAAAACACCGCGACAGGAGAAAGCAACGCCGCCGCGGGGATGACGAATAATTTTTCGGCTTTTATCATTTCTTTAGTAAACCCGGTATGCAAATTGCATTCTATGCTGCATACATAAACATTACAGCATGAAAAGAAGATGGATACTTATTGCAGCGATCACCTTATTTCTCGCAGCTTGTAGCAGCAACGCCATAACAGGTAGAAAACAACTTTCCCTTTTCCCTGAATCGGCCCTTCAACAGGAAGCACTTTCACAATACCAGTCGTTCCTCAGCCAAAGCAAGGTGGTTAGCCAATCGGCCAACCGCGATGCAGAGATGGTAAAAAGGGTAGGGACCCGTATCGCCCAGGCAATCACCACCTATTATGCCCAAAAAGGCTTAAGCAAAGAATTGGAAGGTTATAACTGGGAATTCAACCTGGTTGATGATAAGCAGGTAAATGCCTGGTGTATGCCCGGAGGAAAAGTGGTAGTATATACTGGGTTATTGCCGGTAACCCAAAATGAAGCGGCTTTGGCCATCGTATTGGGGCATGAAATAACCCACGCTGTGGCCCATCATGGCAATGAACGTATGAGCCAGGGGGCGCTTGCCCAGGGTTTACAGGTAGCAGGCAATATATTCACACAGAACAAAGAGAAGGCAAATACGCTTTTTAATAACATATTTGCACCCACCGCTCAAGTGGCCGTGCTATTGCCCAACTCCAGGAAACAGGAGTATGAAGCAGACCATTACGGGTTGATTTTCGCAGCCATGGCCGGCTATAACCCCAAAGAAGCCATTGCTTTCTGGCAAAGGATGGCAGCAGCCAGCGGAGGCAATAAGCCCCCGGAATTTTTGGCTACGCACCCCTCAGATGAAAATCGAATTGCCAAGCTCCAAAGCTATATGGATGAGGCACTTAAGTATTACAAACCGCGGAATTAATAAGGCCGGTTTTATATGAATTTCAAAAAACCTTCACTTTTGTGGAGGTTTTTTGCATTTAATGGTGATGGGGATCAATAAAAATGGTAATTTTGCAGAACCCTCCCGAAAACTTGCTTATGAACAGATACCTGGCCGCCCGGCCGGCATTTTATTAGTAATCAATAGTGATCATATAAAACCTATACTCAACTTATGGCAGTTCAAACTTTATTTGAGAAACTCCAGTTAAAAGATGAAAAGAATATATTGATCCAGGGACTTCCTTCTTCGATAGAAAAACAGTTTATCAAACTTTCTTTTGCTAAGAGCGTTACGCCACTCCTTAAAATCAAAAAGGTTGAATTTGCGCTGCTGTTTGCAGTGAGCCAAAAACAACTGACTGATATTTTGCATGATGTAATGTCGGCTTTGCAACCCAATGTAAAATTGTGGATTGCCTATCCGAAGCCAACTGCAAAAATTGCCAGCGACCTTTGCAGGCATGCCCATTGGGATATCATTGACCATTTTGAACTGGAAGCCATCGAACAAATCGAACTCGACAATGTTTGGTGCGCCATCAACTTCAAAAAAGCAGTGAAGGAAACCATTGAAAAGGCACCGGTTCGCCGTGCTGTAAGGGTAAAAGAAGTTGCGGCTCTTGCCTGATTACTTGTAAATTACGGTACCTAATCTGCGGGTTAATTCCACTTCAATCTTTTTGAGGTGCTGGTGGGTTTGCATCAGAAATAACTGTTCTTCTTCATCTGCACTTTTTTGTAGTTCAAGCTGGTTTTCTGCAATCAGCCGCTTTACCTTTCTCAACTGCAGGTAATTGAGGGTAGAAAATACTTCCTCCCTGTACAGGTCTTCCCTGGTAGCAATATGGCCTTCGTAATGTTCTTTCCAGTTCGGACTGATATCGGTGTCTGCATCCATCAACCGGATGACCAGCGAATTCAATTCACGGTCTTCGTGGTATAGGAAATGTTTGGCCGTGGGTTGCATACCTTCTTGGTACCAGTTCCTGTAGAGATGAATGATGGAGACCAGTGATTTGTTATCAATCAACGTATCGAGTTCTGCTTCATCAATATGCGAGAAAATATATGTAGCTACCGTATGCTCCTCATCCCAGGGTTTTAAGCCAAATTCAATCAGGCTACGCACCATGGCCTGCTCCTGCAATTCATCTTTGCTGAAGAGTGCCAGGGTTTCATCATATGCTGCACTTGTATCATCACTGATATCCGGAGCGGGAAAATCTGCCCGGGCATTTTTCGCTTCTTCTTTGCCTATTTTATCCCGGATGAATTTATTCACCAGCGCATTGAACCCGGTTTCTTCGATCTTTAAGATTTCCGATACCTGTTTTATATAGTCCTGCCTACGGGTAAAATCTTCTGTTTTATTGATCCTGGAAATGGTTTCGGCCACCTGGTTCACTACGGCAGACTTACGGGATGGGTCGGTACCGGCTTCCTGCAATGCAATCTCCAGTTGAAATAGAATGAAATCTTTTTTCTCCCTTTTGATGAAGGCCTCAAAAGCTTCGGCGCCCACTTTATTTACATAACTGTCCGGGTCTTCCTTATCGGGAATCAGCACCAGCCTTACATGCAGGCTTTCTTCCAGGGCAAGGTCGAGCCCACGCAAAGCTGCCTTGATACCGGCATTATCGCCGTCGTAAATGATCGTGAGGTTAGTGGTATATTTTTTTATCAGCCTTAACTGGTCGGGCGTAAGGGAAGTACCGCCACTGGCCACTACATTTTCAATGCCGGCCTGGTGCAGGCTAACCACATCGGTATACCCTTCCACCAGTAAACATTCATCTGCTTTGTCGATGGCCGTACGGGCAAAATAAGAACCGTATAATATTTTGCTTTTTACATATATCTCATTCTCGGGGGTATTGATGTATTTGGGTGCCTTATCATTCGATTTGATGATTCGTGCGCCAAAACCCAGTACTTTGCCACTTTGATTGTGAATAGGGAAAATGATGCGGCCCCTATAGTTGTCAGAAAAACGATTTTCGCGGTTCACTACCAACCCCGATTTTACCAGTAATTCGCTGTTATACTGAGCAGCCAGGGCGGCCTGGGCAAACTGGTCTTTAGCAGAAGGATTGAACCCAAGTTGAAACTTTTTGATGATCTCTTCCCTGAATCCCCGTTCTTTCAGATAATCGAGGGCAATGTCTTGCCCTTCGTCTGTATTAAAAAGGGCGTTTGTGAAATAATCCCGGGCGAAATGATTGATGATGTAAAGGCTGTCGGCCGTTAGTTGCAGTGCCTTGTATTCGGGGCTTACCGCGGTTTCCTCCAGTTCGATATTATACCTTCCGGCCAGCCAGCGCAGCGATTCTACATAACTGTATTTCTCATGTTCCATCAAAAAACTGATGGTATTGCCGCTTTTTCCGCAACCGAAGCATTTATAAATTTCCTTAGTAGGGGAAACGGTAAAAGAAGGGGTCTTTTCATTGTGAAAAGGGCAGAGGCCCAGGTAGCTGTTGCCCCTTTTTTTGAGTTTCACAAAAGAGCCCACAATTTCCACAATATCTATGCGGCTTTGAATTTGCTGTATGGATTCCTGGCTGATCAAGTGGTAAAATTAGCCATAATTCAGCTCAAAAAGCAAGCAGCAGTTAAAGTTAAAATTAGGTCTAAAGATGGCATGGTTTATGAAAAACAGCCTACAAAACGGGTTGAAATGTGCATAAACCAATATCTTTAGCCCCTCAAAAATTATACTATGAAGAAAATCGCTTTTTTAGTGCTGATGGCTTTTGCCGGTAATGCTGTGCATGCGCAAAACCTGGAGCAGATCAATGACTTGATGGGAAAACAAAAATTCAGGGAAGCACGGGTGGCCATTGATAAATACCTGGCAGACCCCAAAAAGGCCAATGATGCGGAAGCCTGGTATTATAAAGGAAGAATTTACAATTCATTGTCGAGAGACAGTTCTATGCCTCAGGCCGATTTGCTGGCCTTGCGTGCGGAAGCTTTCAATGCTTTTAAAAAGAACCAGCAAATAGATACCAAGGATATTTACCTGGCACTGGAAGCGCATGTGTCGTACCTGGATTTATATTATGGTTTGTATGACCTGGGTGCAAAGGAATTCAACATCAAAAAATATGACGGGGCGCTGGAGTCATTCAAAAAGGCAATCGAAGTAAAGGATTATATCCTCTCTAAGAAATATTCATACGAACAAACGGCCCTTTACCCGCTGGATACTGCATTGGTATTAAATGCAGCGGCTTCTGCCATCAATGCAAAAAAGGAAGATGAGGCTGCATCATTTTATAAAAAAATTACGGATGCCAATGTATCGGGAAAAGATTATAAAGATGTATATGAATTCATGGCCGATTATTACAGCAGGAAAGAAGATGAGGCATCTATGAATGCATTGTTGGAAAAAGCAAAACGTTTTTATCCGCAAAGTGAATTGTGGACAGAGATTGAACTGCGTGCGGCCAATAAAAAAGGAGATAAGCAGGCTTTAATGGCTAAATATGAAGAGTTGCTCGCTAAGAACCCAACCAATTTCACGCTTTCATACAATTATGCCATTGAGTTATACAACAGTCTCTATAACAAAGATGCAAAGCCGGTGGCAGATATTGCTGCTGTAAGGGCCAAGCTTACCGATGCCATCAAACGTGCCATTGACAATGAAAGTGCAGAGGATGTCCTGGCAACCGTACTCATGTCGAACCACCTTTTCAATATGTCGGCTGATGTGCTCAATGCATCCAATCTCATCAAAAGCACCAAGCCTGATGAAGTAAAGAAGAAAAACGAATTGAAAGCACAGGCCCACAAAACCATGGACGATTGCCTGGTTTACAGTGATAAGGCGGTTAAGTTTTACGAAGGGCTTTCCAACAAAACTGCTATCCAGAAAGCGAATTATAAGATCCTGCTGGGTTATATGATCGATATCTATAGTTTGAAGAATAACAAAGTGAAGATGGCAGAATATGAGAAAAAGAATGCTTCGGCAGACAAATTATAACAATGCCGGAACGGCGGTTACCCGTTTCCGTTAAAATAAAAAAAGCTGTTCAACGAGAACAGCTTTTTTTATGGAAGTAACTTTTGGAATGTGATTAGTTTCCGCCTCTTCTGAGCTGGAAAGAGCCCTGTCCGCCGCCAAACATGTTTTGCATTTCTTTTGCAGGCTTCACTTCAAAATCTTTTGGTATTTCAAATTCCTTTTCTGTGATCTCCTTCTTAAGGTCGATTTTTGTTACTTCCACTTCCATCCGGCGGTTGCGGCGCATGGCCATTTCGTACCGGAGCACAAAGCCATCAAGTTTATCGAGCCCGTTGAGTGTGCCTCCCATGTTCATCATGGCCCCAAACCCAGCCATGCCCCCGGTAGAAAACAAGTTTTCAAATTTCAATTCGGGGGTATACCATACCACTGCCGTGTCCTTGATGCCCAATAAACGGGTAGTAATGATATACGCTTTTTTGGCCATGTAGCCGGCAATCTTTTTGCTTTCGTCGGTATAGCTGATGTCAACAACCGGCTCGGGCAATGGGGCATTGTTTTGTACAGCGCCCGAGTCTTTTTTACGGCGGGCCTGCATCATACTGTCGCGGCGTTTGGCCATGGCAGCCTGTTCCTCATCGGTCATGTAAAATCCGGTTTTGTTACCCATCATTTCAATAAGTGTGGTGGTGAGTTTTTTGTTATTATCGCGAATAATGGTTGACCGGCCCATTTCTGACTTAATCACTGTTTTCACCATATCGTCTTTCAGATACGTGGTAAACTTAAATTCGCCATCCATCATATTGCGGAAGTTCATGCCTCCGCCTTGCTGGCTTTGCATATTCTGCACATCTTCCTCTTCGGGTGCAATGATATTGGTGGTAGTGCTGATAACGGCCTGCTTTACAACGGTAGGTTGTGCAAATGAAACCTGAACGGTTAAGAGGCAAATGGAAGTAATCAATAATTTCATGAATGAGATTTATTTCGTAAAGTTAGGAGTACAATCAACTTGATCCGGTTATCTGTAAAAACAACCTTTTATTTTAACAGTTATGCTTTCATAGCTGCCGCAGCCTGCATGCACCAACTGAGTTCCGAAAAAAATGCAGCCGCTCTTTTAGCGGTTCCTTCTGCGTCAACCGGGCTGCCATCTTCAGCAAAATTCTTATCCACCATGGGCACCGGGAACATGGCAGGTACGGTAAGGGCCCTTAGTTTCCATAATGAGAACTGAAGGGAAGTGACCACCTGCATGCCGCCAAACGGGCCGGCCGATACCATACTGATGGCTACTGGTTTGCGGTACCATTCATCGGTGAGTGTATCCAGCAGGTTTTTTAAACTGGCAGGGTAGCCGCCATTGTATTCGGGTGTAACAATGACGATGCCATCTGCATTATTAACCTGGTCAGCAAATGCCTGTAATGCAGGCAGGGGTTCTTTCTGAAATTTCAACCTTTCTTCAAAAAGCGGAAAGGATTGTGCTGCCAGGTCGAAAATCCGGGGCTCGCCAATTTGGTGCTCCCGGATATACCGCTCAAAATAAAGGGCGATCCGATGGCTTTTTCGGCCGGTACGAATACTCGAAGAAATAATAAGGATCTTATGCATGTAATGATGTCATTTATCGTTGGGTAAAAAAATCGTTCTTTAAGCGCTTCTTTTTAGCTGGATATCGCAACTGATCCGCACTTCATCGCTTACCAATACGCCACCTGCTTCGAGTGCCACATTCCATTCGAGCCCAAAATCTTTACGGTTGATCTTTCCATTTACGAGGAATGCGGCTTTTTCATTGCCCCAGGGATCTTTGATCACCCCGCCGAACTCTATATCGAACTTCACTTTTTTCGTCACCCCTTTTATGGTTAAATCGCCCCAGAGTTCATAACTGCCATCCTGGTCAACATTGCTGATGGTATTGCCCCTGAACCCAATTTGTGGGTGTGCAGCCGCGTCGAAAAAGTCGGCCGAACGAATATGCGCATCCCGGTCGGCACTACCCGTATCTACCGAAGCCACTTCTATCCAGCAATCAATTTCTGCCGACATGAAATCATCTCCGGAAGTATAAATACTCGCATCAAATTCGGTAAACCGCCCACTTACATTGCTGATCATCAGGTGCCTGATCTTAAAAGCGATTTCGCTGTGCAGGGGATCAATGACCCATTTTTCTTTGCTGGCTGAATTGCTCATATAATGATTTTTTAAAATTGAATGATTGGCAAAAAAGTGAAATGCCTTTTCCTGTGAAAAACCTGTGCATAATTTGAAGTTAGTACATTCTGGTAACCTAAAAAATACTTGCCGCAAAGGTTTACATTTACGGATTGGCATATGAGAGAAAATGCCAAGCCGGTTTGCAAATGGCAAAATGCGGCTATCGGTTCAGATGGCTTTTAAAATCGGTCAAATTCACGTAGGTTTGCCGCCTCAAAAAAATAAGAAGCTGTGCGTTTAAAGAGTTTAGAAATCAAAGGATTTAAAAGTTTTGCCGACAAAACCGTATTGAATTTTGATGAAGGGATTACGGGTGTGATTGGCCCCAATGGTTGTGGCAAAAGCAATATTATTGATAGTATCCGCTGGGTTATCGGCGAACATAAAATCAGCAACCTCCGCAGTGAGAACCTCGAAAGCCTGGTATTCAACGGCAGCAAAACAAGGAGTGCAAGTGGGTTGGCAGAAGTGAGCCTCACCTTTGAAAATACTAAGAACCTGCTTCCAACTGAGTTCAACACGGTAACGATTACCCGTAAATATTATAAGAGTGGGGAGAGTGAATACCGGTTAAATGATGTAACCTGCCGACTGAAAGATATCCATAACTTATTTATGGATACCGGCGTTAGTACCGACAGTTATGCCATTATTGAACTTGGCATGGTAGACGATATCATCAAGGACAAAGAGAACAGCCGCCGTAAGATGCTCGAACAGGCGGCCGGTATCACGATCTATAAAACCAGGAAGAAGGAAGCCAAACTGAAGCTGGATGCTACCGAGCAGGATTTGGCACGTATCGAAGACTTATTGTTTGAGATCAACAACCAGCTCAAGAGCCTCGAGAGCCAGGCGAAGAAAGCAGAAAAATATTTTGAGATCAAGAAGGATTACAAAGAAATCAGTATAGAACTTGCAAAAGCAGCTTTGGAAGGTTTCAATATCACTTACCGCGACCTCAACCACCAGCAACAACAGGAAGTAGACAGGCGAATAGAATTGGAAACTGCAATTGCTAAAGAAGAGGCAGCGATGGAGCAGGAAAAACTTGGTTTTGTGGAGAAAGAGAAGGCCTTGCAGCAAATGCAGCATGCTTACAATGAAATGCTCGACAAAGTACGGAACCGCGAGAGTGAAAAAAGCCTTGCTGTGCAAAGGTTGCAACATCTGAAAGAACGCCGCCAGAGCCTCGATGAGTTTTTACAAAAAGCCGGTGGCCAGCTGACGGGGTTGGAAGAGAGTATACGCTTTACCGGTAGCCAGATCAATGATGAAGAAGTAAAGCTCGGGCAACTGGAAGAAAAATTGCAGGACCTGAAAGATGCAGTGGAAGAAAAGCGGAAAATATTTG
Organism: Bacteroidota bacterium; assembly: GCA_052035835.1. Lineage (GTDB taxonomy): Bacteria > Bacteroidota > Bacteroidia > Chitinophagales > Chitinophagaceae > Ferruginibacter. The sequence continues at coordinate 10,580 of JBPOHG010000294.1, forward strand.
ACGATCAGCGGAGTGCCATTGATGGGTTGCGCCGTGAAAACCAGGCAATCCAGCGGAACCAGTTTGATGCGGAGAAAAAAGTGGCCGTTGCAGATACCTCCATCCTTAACCTGCAGCGTACCATTCAGCAATTGCAGGAAGAAAAAGAACACCGGCTCCAACAGATCAGCCAGTTGGAAGCAGAAAAGAAAATAAAAGAAGCTGAACTGTCTCAAAGCCAGCTCAGCCTTCAACAACTGCAGGAAGAACACGAGTTTACCAAAGAGCAAATCCTGCAAACACAGGGATTGCTGGAGGGGCTACGCAATGAGTTGGCCGAAGAAAACCGTAAGCTGGATGCCCGCAGGAATGAACATGACCTGTTGAAGAGCCTCGTAGATTCAATGGAAGGCTACCCCGAGAGTGTGAAGTTCCTGCACAAGAACAATGGATGGAACCACCATGCCCCGTTGCTTTCTGATATCATTTATGTTAAGGAACAATACCGGGCTGCCGTTGAAAATGTGCTTGAGCCGTACCTGAACTATTACGTAGTAAATAATTTACAGGAAGGCTTACAGGCGGTACACCTCCTGGATGATAATAAAAAAGGGAAGGCTAATTTCTTTTTGCTGGATAAATTTTCGGATGTAGAACATGGCCACCAGCCACAGGGAACGATTAAAGCATTGGAAGTTGTTGAGATTGATCAGCAATATGCAAAACTGGCCCAGCATTTATTGGGAAATGTTTTCATTGCAGAAGATGAAGAAGCGCTCAAAGACAGCAATGGCTCGGTGATCCTCGAAAAATCGGGAAAGTATGTAAAAGGGAAGTATTCGCTTACCGGCGGAAGTGTGGGCTTGTTTGAAGGTAAAAAAATTGGGCGGGCAAAGAACCTCGAGAAGCTTGTAAAAGAAATTGAGGCACAGGATAAAGTGGTGAATGCTTTAAAAGCGACTATCCAGCAACGTCATAATGAGGTCATTACTTACAACAACCAGTTGAAGGAAAATGCGATCCGTCAAACGCAGCAGGATATCAATCAACTCACCAACCAGGTTTTTTCACTACAGAATAAAATAGAGAACCTGCATCACCAGGAAACAGTTGCCAACAACAGGCTGGGCGAATTTGAACAGCAATTGCAGTCGAACCATGATGCGATTGCCAGTACCCGTGACGAACTGGAGAAATTCAATACCCAGTTAGATGAACTGCAGGACAGGATGCAGTTGGTTGAACAGGATTATGCTACGGCAGAACAGGAATACAATTTTGCCAATGCAGCATACAATGATGGGAACCTGCAGTTTACCCGTCAGCAAAGTAAACTGGCTTCCATCCGGCAGGAACTGGAGTTTAAGTCGAATCAGTTGAACGACTTAACCATCCAGGTTAACAACAGCCGAACACAATTGGAAGAAGCTGCAGGTAGCATAGACGAAACTGCTGCCAGCCTTCAAGCGTTGGAAGCATCATTGTTAGAGATGTTGCAAAACAAAGATGCGGAAGAACGAAAACTGAACGAAGCCGACCAGGAGTATTATAATATTAGAAACATGCTCGCCGAAAAAGAAAGTGAGCTAAGGCACAAACAGAAATCAAAAGAAGGCATTGATCATTTGCTCAATGAAATCAAGGATAAGCTTACCGAATTAAAACTGCAACTCGCTGGTATGAAAGAGCGGTTGAGTGTAGAGTTTAAAGTAGATCTCGATGCCATCATTGATGAGCCACGTACTACAGAAACCCCATTGGAAGAATTACAGGAGAAGAATGAACGCATGAAAAAGCGGTTGGAGAATATGGGAGAAGTGAACCCAACTGCTATAGAAGCGTATACCGAAATGAAGAAGCGGTACGAATTTATACTGGAGCAGAAAAACGACCTGGTAACGGCAAAGGATAGCCTTTTGCAAACCATCCAGGAAGTGGAAGCAACGGCCAACCAGCAATTCCTGGATACTTTTAACAGGACCAGGGAAAATTTCCAGAAAGTTTTCAAGGCATTGTTTACTGAAGAAGATACGGCAGATATGGTTTTGGTTGACCCCGAAAACCTGGCCGAAACCGGTATTGATATTGTGGCCAAACCTAAAGGGAAACGCCCCAGCAGTATTGGCCAGTTAAGTGGGGGGGAGAAGACCCTTACCGCCACTGCGTTGCTTTTTGCCATATACCTTATCAAGCCGGCGCCATTCTGTATTTTGGATGAGGTGGATGCCCCGTTGGATGATGCCAATGTTGGGAAGTTCACCAATATGATCAAACAGTTCAGCGAAAACTCACAATTCATTATTGTAACACATAATAAAATGACCATGAGTGCTGTAGATGTGATTTATGGTGTTACGATGCAGGAAGCAGGTGTAAGTAAATTAGTGCCTGTTGACTTCCGGAGTTTGAATTAGTACAAAAAACACCCAATACGAGTTACAGAAGCCTGGTTTTACCGGGCTTTTTTTAATGAGGGGGATAGATTATCAATATCAAACAACTTGTATATGTTACGCACAATTTTGCTGCTCACTGCTTCCAATGTGTTCATGACATTCGCCTGGTATGGCAATCTGAAAAATACCAGCATGCCAGTATGGAAAGCCATTCTGATCAGCTGGGGAATTGCTTTTTTTGAATACTGCCTGATGGTTCCCGCCAACCGGATTGGCTATACGAATGGGATGAGCGGTTTCCAGTTAAAAATGTCGCAGGAAGTCATCACCCTGGTCGTCTTTGCCCTGTTTGCAGTTTTTTATCTAAAAGAGCCCTTTCACTGGAAATACCTCGTGAGTTTTGTACTCTTGCTCGGAGCCGTGTACTTTATGTTTAAGAAATAAAGGATCCAACCCTTAAACCCTTAAACCTTTAAACAACTAGCCCATCCCATTTTAATCCTTCCAACCCCCAATATCTAAAAAAACCATATATTTAGAGATAGTTTACCAAACAACTTCCTACATGAAACAGCGATTTCTACACTATTCTGCATGCCTGTTCATTTTTGCCATCTCAGCCATGGTGCCGGGTACCTTGTTTGCACAAATCAATGACGACTGCAATAATGCGATTGAGATAACAGTGACCAGTACCTGTAATTATACTGAGTTTAACAATACGGGTGCTACTGCATCTACTGGTGTTGCTGCGCCATCCTGTGGAAGTTACCAGGGTGCCGACATTTGGTTAAAATTGACTGTGCCTGCCGGAGGGAGTATTGAGTTAACTTCATTGGCAGGATCTTTAACGGATGTTGCGATGGCTTTGTATACGGGCACATGTGGGAACTTAACAGAAATCGCCTGTGATGATGATGGTATGCCGGGAACAAATATGCCCATGATCCAGCAGGCAGGATTGGCGCCTGGTTCTACTGTTTATATTCGTTTATGGGAATTCCAGGGGAATGCTGTGGGCACTTTTTCAATTTGTGCACGTATAGCTACTCCTTCATCTTTGCCTTGCAGCAGCACCAATCCGGCAGGCTGTTCATGCCCAACTCCGGGCGCTACCGATTGTGTGCTGTTACCGGATATCACTGCCGGAAAAAGGACATTGAATGATAATACCGGGTGGACAGAATACAACCAACTGATTGATACCGAGAATAAAGGGTTATTGAGGGTGGATGTTTCCACACCCAATGTTGGCTGGGGCCCGATGGAGGTATCGCCTACCAATGACTATATCTGCGGTAATGATACCCTTCGTGATTTCTTCCCGGCTTCTAATTTTATGTGCCCCGATGGAAATTACCCCAAGCGGCTTATCAACCAACGGCTGTACCGTAAAGTAGGGAATACATTTGAGTATATATTGCGCCCTGCCGGGTATATGCAATACCATCCATCGCACGGACATATCCATCTTGATGGATGGGGGCTTTACACGTTGCGTTTAAGAGACGTTTCTGTTACTGATACCTTGCAATGGCCCATTGTAAATAGTGGTATTAAAGTGAGTTTCTGCCTGATAGACCTTACCACCTGCAGCGGAAGTTTAGGCGATTGTGTAGATGCCGTAGGCAATGTACTTAACAACACAAGCTTCCCCAATTACGGATTGGGTGGTGGATACAATTGCGGTAACCTCCGCCAGGGGATCAGTGTTGGTAAAGTAGACATCTATCACCAATACCTCGACGAGAGTTTTGTAAAAATCCCTTATGAAGCCTGTAATGGTGAATACCATGTGGTTATCCAGATAGACCCCGATAATCATTTCCAGGAAATGAATGAAAACAACAACTGGCTGGCAGCTAAAACGCCACTGGTTCAGCAACGGACAACCAATACCGGCGCATACGCATACATTTTCAGTAAAAAAGGCAACACCATTTGTAATGGTGAAACCATTACGCTGGAAGCTAGCGGTGCCAATAGTTATATATGGAATACC
>JBPOHG010000081.1:0-2467 GCA_052035835.1 Bacteroidota bacterium
AAAGAAAACAGCCAAAAGAGGAGAAAAGTCAAAGGATTGACGGCAGCGGATCGCCTTTCATTTATGGAAAGATCTACTTTTTGTACCCTATTAAACTCGGCGTTCAGCAGCAATTCCTACTGGGAAATAAAGGCAACAAAAACGGCGTAAGCATCACGGCAAATGTTGGCGGCGGCCTTGCTTTGGGCTTGCTGCGCCCTTACCTGGTACAGGTTGATACAGGGGCTGGTACTTTTGAATACATAGGTTACGATTCTCCCGATAGCAGCTTGTTTTTGTATGGACCAATTGTTGGCGGTCCAAACATCGGCAAAGGCTGGAAAAACCTCGAATGGGTACCAGGCGCTTATATCAAACCCGCCCTGCGCTTCGATTATGGGCGCTATAACGAAATGGTGAGTGCTGTGGAAGTGGGCCTTTGCGCCGAATTTTACAGCAAAAAAATCCCCCAGATGGTGTTCAATAAGCAGGAAAGGTTCTTTTTCTCAGCATTTGTAGGCGTGGTTTTCGGAAAGCGAAAATAATCGTTGTACAAGCCACCGAAGTCCCTTCAACATCGTTGCGTCGCACACTTCAACTTCATACCTTTGCAGGGCACCTAAATTTTTCATGATATGGCATGTGGAACAGCATCCGACGAACAGGTACCATCACTTAAAAAGCCTAATTGGTTACGGGTTAAACTTCCTATAGGGGAGGAATATAAGCATGTTCGCAGTTTGGTAGATACGCATAAGTTGCATACGATCTGCGAAAGCGGTAATTGTCCGAATATGGGCGAATGCTGGGGTGCAGGAACAGCTACTTTTATGATTCTTGGAAATATCTGCACCCGCAGCTGCGGCTTTTGTGCAGTGGCTACCGGCCGCCCCGATGATGTAGACTGGGATGAACCACAACGGGTAGCCGAAGCAATTCATCTTATGAAAGTGAAACATGCCGTGATAACATCGGTTGACCGCGACGAATTAAAAGACGGTGGTAGCATCATCTGGTACAATACGATCAAAGCTGTAAAGGCACTCAATCCCAATACCACCCTTGAAACCCTCATACCCGATTTCAAAGCCCAAAAAGAAAATATACAACGGGTGATTGATGCAGCCCCGGAAGTGGTGAGCCACAATATTGAAACCACCGAAAGATTAACCCGCCAGGTGAGGATACAGGCCAAGTACTGGCAAAGTATGGAAACCCTCAAATTCCTCAAAGAAGGAGGCATGAGAACTAAGAGTGGTATCATGCTTGGCCTCGGAGAAGCAAGGCAGGAAGTCATACAAACACTCAAAGACCTTTATAACAGCGGGGTAGATGTAGTAACCATCGGCCAATACCTCCAGCCAACCAAAAAGCACCTGGCTGTAGACCGCTTTATCCATCCCGACGAATTTGCCGAGTACAGGGAAATTGGTTACCAATTGGGATTCGATTACATCGAAAGCGGCCCTTTGGTAAGGTCTTCCTATCACAGCGAAAAGCATGTTATCCCGGGTTGGGGAAGATCAAAATGGCAGGAAGAAAAAGAAACAAATATCAGCAGATAGTTTCAAAAATTAACATTGCTTATTTTTTCTTTTCTTATGGAAAGCTATTTGTTTATGTACATTGTAGCACACAATCGTTAAACAAAAAAAGATGCCTTCCTGCTTTTGCAGAACATTATTTTTATCTTCTGCTATTTTCTTTTCCTGCAATCAAAACCATTCTAGCAACAGTTCCCTTTTTGAAGAACGAATAGTGAACGAAGCCATTGAATTAAGGAATGGCCGCATCATTGAATTGAGAGACATATATCCTGCTCTAACAGACAGCATCCCTGAAGCATCCAACGATACTGCAATACTCGCAGCCATTCTCAAAAAGAAAGGATTTAAAACTGTAAACAGCGGGTGGGGTAATTTTTTACATGGTCCAGGAATGATCACATTTTCACTCAAAAAAGATGATTGCGAATGCGAAGTGGGGAAATATTATTACCGTCAAACTGAAGCGGGCCTTTTTCTGGTAACCGAAAGTATTTACTGTAAATAAATCCTATTATTCTTTAATCGCCCTACCATTTATTTTTGAAATCAACGCATAAAAAAACTCCCGCAACTATTGCGGGAGTTTTTATTATGAAGATCAGTGTATGTGATCCATTAAGGCTGCACGAAGATCCTTTCAGCAGCTATTTTGTTACCATATCCGTCTCTGAGTACACCGATGTACGGACCAGCAGCAACACCCCTGAGGTTAACCTTCATGAGGTTGTACCCCTGGTTAACGGTGTAGGTTTTGTTGTAGATCCTTGCACCACGCACATCAAAGATGGTGATGCTGTTGTTCCTGCTCTGGTTCACGTTCCTGATATAGTTGTAATAAGAAACAGTGAAGTTACCGTCGTTGGGGTTAGGCCAGATGAAGATAGTATTGGTAATAGAATCCCTCACGATGAGTTCTTCGGAAGTCCTGTTACAGAAACCAC
>JBPOHG010000245.1:0-19298 GCA_052035835.1 Bacteroidota bacterium
GCGCCAGGAAGCCGGAAGAGGCCCCACAAGAAGCCACCCTCACGCCAATGAACAATCGTTTCGACAAGCGGAGGGTGCATGAATCTACCGCGCAAACAAAAAGCGTGAATGAAACGTATCTAAAAACGATGCGCAGGGATGAAATGCTGGAAGAAGCATATTATATAATGCTCGACTGGGTTGCAGGAAAGCCATAATGCAAGCCAATTGCGATAAAACAAACAAGTACCAAAACAATCAAAAACAATAAATTTATCCGTATGAATCATTTAATTAAATCGGTGTTACTGGGAACTTTTATGACGGTAAGCGGGGCTGTGGTTGCACAAAACCTCGAGAATGCGGGCGAGTATATGGAAGTGATCAGTAAGCAGCAGCAGAATATTTCAAAAAAATTCATGAGCTACACCAGTGCAGCAGCCCATGGCAAGAAAGCCCGTAAAGTGGAGAACCTGCGCAATAAACTCCTGAATGAAGTACAGGAAGCAAGGATGACCGTAGATGGGCTTCCATCATTCAAAGGCGACAAATCGTACCGGGATACCACCGTGAAGTTCTTGAAATTCTATTACAATATTTTAAACGATGATTATGCAAAAATCCTCAATATGGAGGAACTGGCCGAGCAAAGCTATGATGACATGGAATTGTATCTGAAGATGCAGGAACAAATCGACGTAAAATTGAAGGAAGGCAATGATATGATGAAGCGTGCTACCCAACGTTTTGCAGATGCCAATCATATCACCCTGCTTGAAAATAAAAGTGAATTGGGGGAGATGATGGATAAAGTGCATAACCTCAATATCCACTACAATGATGTATACCTGATATTTTTTAAACCTTATATCCAGGAATCGAATTTGCTGGATGCTATTCAGAAAGGGAATATCACGGCCATTGAACAAAACAGGAATTCTTTATTGAAGTATGCTAAAGAAGGGCTTGAGAAAATTGCTGCTATAAAACCTTATGAAGGCGATAACTCAGTAATTGGAGCCTGCAAGATCATGTTGAATTTTTATGTCAGGGAAGCAGAAGGCGGATTGAAAAATATCAGCGACTTCTTCCTGGCAAAAGAAAGGTTTGAAGCCATCCAGGCAGAATATAAAAAGAAGCGGAATGCTTCCAAAGAAGATGTGGAAGCGTACAACAAAGGGGTGAATGAGATCAATGCTGCATCAGAAGCGTACAACCGTGCCAATAAAACTTTGTATGAAGAAAGAAAGGAAAAACTCGAAGAATGGAATAAATCTGTAAGCAGGTTTTTTGATGAACATACACCGAAGTATAAATAATTCAAGAGCCATTTGTAAAATGTCGGGCAAATCGCCCGGCATTTTTTTATATTGCAGTTTCATTACCGAACCAAGACATTACTGCCGACAGGACCATGAGAAAATATGAAGATACATACCGCCACAAGGGGTTGCGAAAAAAACTGGTAGACCAACTCAGGGAAAAAGGGATTTCAGATGAAACAGTTTTAAATGCAATCAATGCCATTCCACGCCATTTTTTCCTGGATACGGCACTTGATAATATTGCATATGAGGACCGTGCATTTCCTATTGCTGCCGGGCAAACCATTTCACAGCCATATACCGTAGCATACCAAACACAATTGCTGAAAGTAAAACCTCAGGATAAAATTTTAGAAATTGGCACCGGGAGTATTTACCAGGCAACGGTACTGGCAGAGATGGGCGCCAAGGTATATACCATCGAGCGGCAAAAAGCCCTCTTTGACAAAACACGCCAGTATATCTTTAAAGCAAAATACCCCCAGCTAAAATTTTTTTATGGGGATGGATTTGAAGGGCTGCCAACATTTGCACCATTCGATAAAGTATTGATCACTGCAGCCGCCCCTTTCATTCCACCGAAGCTGATAGAACAATTGAAACCCGGTGGCTACATGGTGGTACCTGTAGATGCAGGTGAACATCAGCGTATGCTTCGCATTACCAAAGAAGCAGATGGCAGTTGTAGCGAAGAAGTATTCAGCAATTTTTCCTTTGTACCCATGCTCACTGGTAAGAATGGATAAAGGCCTACCTTTAGCTGGTATTAAAAAAAATCCAGGATATAACTTTGGGTTCCTTATTTGTTGAGCCAAATGAAATAGCATGCGTTCATTTTCAAAATTTGTTGCCATTTGCAATCTCTGCTTTATTGCAGCAGTTATCCTTCGCTGGGTAGAGTTGGGTAAAAGGGCAAAAGGGAATATGGAGGCTGCAATCCCGTTTCAGCCTTTGCAGAGTTCATTGATTATCCTGGGATACGGGGCTATTTTTGTGAACCTGATTTTTTTGCTGTTTTGCGGATATTTACTGCTTACAAAAAAAATAAACCGGCTACCACGCTGGGCCGTGCTGTTTAATTGTTTGTTGTTCCCGTTGCAGGTATATTTTTTCTTTTTTTATAATTAACGAGCGCCATGATCAGGCATATCCTAAAGAATAGAAGCAATACCCTTTTTATTATACTGGGTGGTTTTTTTATTGCCAATGCCCTGATCGCAGAAGTGATTGGAGTGAAAATATTTTCTCTTGAAGACACAGCAGGTGTTCAGCGGGCCAATATCCCTTTGTTTGGTTCGCCGTTTAGTTTCCATTTAACAGCCGGTGTTTTATTGTGGCCGGTGGTTTTCATCATGACAGATATCATCAATGAATATTATGGGCCCAGGGGCGTGAAGTTTTTATCCTACCTGGCCATGGGGCTGATCAGTTATTCTTTTATAATTTACAATGCCGCCATTGGTTTATCGCCTTCAGAATATTTTTCAATCGGTAATGGGATAGAAAACCCCAATGCTGCATTTAAAGGGATATTCGGGCAGGGGTTATGGATCATCATTGGTTCTATTGTTGCCTTTGGTATCGGTCAATTGCTGGACGTGCTGGTGTTTCACCGGATCAAAAAAGTTACCGGTGAAAAAAATATTTGGTTAAGGGCCACGGGTTCTACATTAGTGTCGCAACTGGTAGACAGCTTTGTGGTTTTGTTCATTGCATTTTATGTAGGCAAGCGCATTCAAACAGGGCAGGGGGATCCCTGGAGCCTGCACCAGGTGCTGGTAACGGGAACGGGTAACTACATTTATAAATTTGTGGTAGCGATCCTGCTCACGCCAGTTATTTATCTCGTTCATGGCTGGATAGAACGGTACCTGGGAAAAGAAAATGCTCAGCAAATGAAAGATGCGGCTATGGGCAAGGATGCAGAAGTATAGCCAACAAAAAAAGCATGGGGTTTCCATGCTTTTGTAATCTTTGTTTCAAAGGGGTTTACCATCGGGTAGAACTACCCAGTGTTTTGTGTTTTTTCTGCATTCTCCAAAGGTCTATGGGGCCGAAAGTGTGGTTTCCGCTGTTGCTTTTCCTGTGGGTAGTGGCAATGGTTTCTTTAGTTTCTTTCAACAATTCTTTCAGTTCGTCTTTATCTAGAGATACGACGGTGTGGTGCATGTTTGTTTTCATAATTCATTCATTTTGCTGTTAGATAATCTCCGTGCTAAGTCAGGCATACAATGGGTCTGGCTGCGGATTGGTGCAAATGGGATGTTTGAATTTCCCGGATCTGTCGCGATAGATTCAAAATTGCGCCGCAAAGCTACGAAGGGATTTGTTAAGAGAAAGCTAAGAATCGGGTTTGGTATGCAACCCTTGCGGCATTGAAGAAGGTCTAGATAATGGTTAAAAGCGCCGTCACATGCATATTATTCTTAATTTCGCCCGTTAAAGGGGCTTTTAGCCAACTGTCAAGACTAACCATTTACATTAACCCTCTGTTATGTATAGAATTTTTACGCTGCTTCTCCTCATCATTTTTGTTTCCAATAATGCCAATGCCCAGGTAGATGACGACCGGGATACATTTTTCCTGGCAAAGAAAAAGGGGGTGTTGGGTAAACTGGGTAAAAGCATATCCAGGGACAACCCGGTTACCGAACCTGTGAAAATTGTTAATCCGTATAAAAAGCATTCGGGAAAGATTATCCGCAGCATAGAGATATCACCGCTCAGTTTCAATGAGAATATTTATGACACCAATGTGGTGAAAAATAACCTGGCAATCCGGGTAGCCAATTTCCTGCATAAAAACACAAAAATCCAGGTAGTACGCAATAACCTTTTCTTTAGGGAGGGCGACCGGTTGCAGCCATTACTGGTGGCGGATAATGAACGTTACCTGCGTGACCTTACTTTTTTGCAGGATGCCAGGATCATCGTTTTTGGGTCTTCTAAAATGAAAGATTCGGTGGATATCCTGGTGCTTACCAAAGATGTATTTTCTATTGGAGGTAAAGCAAGTGCCAGCAGCCTCAACAGGGTACAATTAGAACTCAGGGAAGATAATATCCATGGATCAGGTTCGGCATTTGCCATTAGAGGGTTGTACGACAAGCCCAGGGATCCCAGGTTTGGATATGGCGCCGTGTTTACCAGGCGCAATATTAAAGGAACATTTCTCGACTGGTCAACCGGGTTTGAAACTTTTGCTCCAGCTTTTAATACCGGCAGAAAGGAAGAACTTACTATTTATACCAAAGTAGAAAAACCGTTTGTTTCGAGGTATGCACAATGGACAGGTGCCCTGGAACTTTCTTTCAATAGGAATGCTAATGCTTACCGGGATAGTTTGTTTAAGACTTTCCGCAGCTATAGCAATCATGCCATTGATTTATGGGCAGGATATAACCTGGGTTATAAACGTGCCAGGAGAAGCGATGCCGAAAACAGGTTCAGGCATTTTGTAGCTGCAAGAAGTTTCTACATCAAATTTGATAAAGTGCCTGAAGCTTTCAGGAGTGGGTTTAATACTGGATATGTAGATATTAACGGGGCATTGTTATCTTATTCGTTGTATAAACAGAATTTCTACCGTACCAATTTTATTTATGGATTTGGTAGGAATGAAGACGTTCCCATTGGTATGAGTGCAACATTGATTGGTGGGTGGACGAACAAAGAAGGCAGGAGAAGGGCTTACTACGGAGTAGATTTTGAAGGCAATCATTTTTCTAAAAAGGGATATTTCACCTCTGCTAAAGTGAGGTTTGGCGGATATTCCTACAAAAATGAACTGGAAGACATTGCTATTTTAATCAGCGGGGATCATTTCACCCGTTTACGTAAGCTGAATACACAATGGTACAACAGGAACTTTATTGGGTTATCTTATACAAGGCTCGCAAAATTGCAACTGAATGATACGCTTACATTAAAAAGCGGCTTCGGTTTGCCTTATTTCAGGCAGGATGCATTGGGCGATATGCGTACCACCATTAAAGTAGAATCTGTATTTTTTAATATGCGCAAGCTATTGGGCTTCAGGTTTGCCCCATTTGCGTTCACAGAACTTTGCTTCCTCAAACCGGTAAAAGCCGCTGTGAGTAAAACCAATGGTTACCCTGCAATCGGAGGTGGTATCAGGACAAGAAATGAGAACCTTATTTTTGGTACAATTGAATTCAAAGGCTATTATTTCCCCCGTACGATTGGAGATATGAAAGGTTACCGTTTTGAGTTGAGTACCAACCTTCGCTTCAAGTTCAACAGTACATTTATCAAACGCCCCGATTTTGTTGTGTCAAACTAATAGTGATGTATACCCAGAAAGAGGCGAGGGAGATACGGGAAAAATTCTGGACAAGCTTTGGGCATTATATGTCTCCAATCCCTGCTGCCTCCGGAGAAAAAATTAATTGGGTCAATTATAAAACAGGTGTAAAAGGTATCCGTTTTAGAATGGATGCCGATGGCGTAAAGTCAATCATTTACATACAGGTTCATCACAGCCAAACAGATAAGCAACAAATTTTCATTGACCATTTGCTTTCCCTCAGGCATATTTTTCATGATTCGATGAAAGAAGAATGGGTATGGGGTGATAACCATATCGAAGGGCAAGCTGGTTTTTTCATATACAGGGAATTGTTGGATGTGAATGTTTTGCGGGAGGCAGACTGGCCCGGGATCATTTCCTTTTTAAAACCCAGGATGATCATGCTTGATATGTTTTGGATGGAATATAAAGATTTGTTTGAGATGCTCGGTTGATTCAGGGAAATAAAAGAACATTTTCTCAGTACATTTGTTAGCCGTTTTCCTCACCTTAATTTTACAAAAATGAAACGTACACATCTTATGCTGGCAGCGCTGCTGCTTTCTGGCACTTCCTGGATTAGTTCCTGCAACAATGCTGATGAATCTAAGAAAGCCGACGCTGCTGCCGAATCTCCCGTAAAAACCCCGGCTGTTACCAGTGAAACAGTTAGTTACAGTGCCGATACAGTAAACATGAGTGGTTATGCGGCATACGATTCTGCATCCGACAAAAAAAGGCCCATTGTGATGATTGTACATGAATGGTGGGGATTGAACGATTATGCGAAAAGCCGGGCCAGGCAATTGGCGGAAATGGGTTACCTGGCGTTTGCTGTAGATATGTATGGCAATGCAGCCACTGCTGACAACCCGGATGCAGCAGGAAAAATGGCGGGCCCTTTTTACCAGGACCCTCAAATGGCCAGGAAAAGGTTTGATGCAGCATTGGCAAAAGCAAAAACGTATGCAGTTGCAGATACCAGCATGGTGGCAGCAATCGGATATTGCTTTGGTGGGGCACAAGTGATTAATATGGCTAAACTGGGGGAAAACCTTCGCGGTGTGGTTAGTTTTCACGGAAACCTAAATGTGGTGCCGGCCAATAAAGATTTGTTGAAAGCGCCCATACTCGTTTGCCATGGGGCGGATGATAAATTTGTGAACGATGCTGAAGTAAACCTTTTCAAAAAGCAAATGGATTCTATCGGTGCAGCTTATACGTTTAAAGCATACCCGGGAGCTACCCATGCTTTCAGCAACCCAAATGCAACAGCAATGGGGGAAAAATTCAAAATACCCATTGCATACAATGCGGCTGCTGATACCGCTTCGTGGAATGATATGAAAGCATTTTTCGGAAAGATATTCAAGTAAAAAATTCCATAAGATCCATTTAAAAGCCGGTTCATAAACCGGCTTTTAAATGGCTAAAATTTTCTCGATTCCCAGGTAGCCCTTCCCGGTAGTTCCGAACGCAGGATCCAGGTATTAGTTTCTGCTACTGCATTTCCTGTATCGGTCATTTTTGTTACAACAGTTTGTATGTTTTTAATAAACAGGAGTTTCTTTTTACGGGAGAGGTTTTTTAACTCAAAAGCAAGATAATATTCCCCCTCTTTCCCCATGGGGCCAATTTGCTGGGCGGTGATCGTTTTAATTTTTTGTTGTTTTTTAAACCTGCTGATATACTTTTTTAAAGGTTGTTCACTGGGAACCCCGCAACAATGGCTTTGAAATTTAATCAGGAGCGGCACAAAAAGGCTGTCTTTTTGTTGGGCAGTTACAGGCGAAGTGAAAATAAATGCGATTAGCAGGGAAATTAGTATGCGTTTCATGTGGATGGTTGTTTTATTTGCTGATATTCATTGTTGATTCAGACTTCCGGCATCTAGCCAGGTATAACATGTAAATGTTAAATATAGAGATGAAATGATGAAAATTGCAGAAATATGCACCTTCGTTGTTTAAACATTGTATATTTGATCCATTCATTTAATTAAAAAGTAATGGCGGGTAAAAAGGGAGCAAGGAAAAAAGTATTTATCATTTTGGGCATTCTTCTATTGGCTGCGGCGGCTGTCACCTGGTATTTGTTTACGCTCAAGTTTGAAGATACGGATCATATTAAACCCGATTTTTCTGTTCAGGCAAAAGCCTTTATCCAGGAATTTGAAAAAGATGGCCCGGTAGCCAATAAGAAATATGCCGATAAAATGGTGGAAGTCACTGGCATAGTTTCTGCACTGGAAAAAGCCGATACATCGCTAAACTTAAAAATGGTAGAGCCATCAACAGGGTCGTACATCATATTTGCATTTCAGGCCAAAGATGCCAACGCTGCAAAAGATATGAAGGAAGGTGAACAGGTGGTAGTAAAAGGCGCTTGCAGCGGAAGTATGTTCAGTGAAATACTCGAGGTTCATTCTATCAATTTTACCAGGAGTGTGCTGGTTCAATCATCTCAAAACAAATAAAACAAATATTTCAAATGAAAAAAACAATTCTCCTTTCTGCTTTCGCATTATGTGCGCTGGTAAGCTTTAGTCAAAAAAAGACAACTACTTCTGCAACGATCAATTTTGATGCTACTACCAGTTTGGATGACCTTCCAAAGGCAGAAAATAAAACGGTGGTGGCTGCCATTGATCTTACAAAAGGAACCGTTGCGTTTGAGGCTGCCATTAAAAGTTTCTCTTTTTCCAATCCAATGATCCAGGAGCATTTTAATGCTGAGAAATGGATGAATTCTGATAAATATCCTTCGGCAACCTTTAAAGGCCAGATTGCTGATATAGATAAAGTGGATTTAACCAAGCAAGGGAAGTACACAGTAACTGTTAAAGGGGATTTAACGATGCATGGTGTTACTAAGCCTGTTGAAACCACTGCTACGATTGTTAATACAGGAAAAATTTTCGGCGCAACAGCCGAATTTACTGTAAAGCTGGCCGATTTTGAAATTACCGGCGCTGCTATCAATGCAGGGAAAGTAGCTAAGGAAGCAAAGATTACAGTAGTTGCAGAATTGAATTAATTTTTTGTACTACTCATTAAAAAGGGCTGGTGATTCAGCCCTTTTTTTATTGAAGTATTTTGATATACTGCCCATTCCCCTGTTTCATAAATCCCATTCTTATTAAAAATTTTTCATGGCCTTTATGCGCTACTTTATCGTACACAATTTTTTTGATTCCTTTTTGCTCCAGGAATTTCTTTTCTTCTTCAAATATAAACCTGCCAACTTTATAGTCACGGTACCTTGCAAGTGTGTAATTAAGTTGAACCAATGCTTCGCCTTCATCTGTTAGCCGGGCGATGAACATGTTTGCAATAACCAGGTCCCTTAATACAACAAAGCGTACAGCCTTTCCTGTTACTTCTGTGCTGTAACCCGGGAAATAAGCATTGATATCTTTATCGTAAAAGGAAAGGAATTTTTTAGCAAGGGTTTCTTCCCCTTTAAATTCAAGCAAGTCGAATACTTCTTTGGCCCGGTAAATTTTTATCAGGTAAAAAAGGTTGATCAATAACAAAATGGTATTGGTTAGTATTACCGGCCATGCACCAATAAAACTACCATACAAAATAAAGGCAAGGCAACCAAGGGTATTCAGCCACCGGAACCTGAGGTCGTTGTTTACCATCAGCGAGATTGCCAGTAATACGGTTGCCAGGTAACCCAATGCCTGCGGGATATATTGAATCATACAATGCTGCTTTTGATTTGAATGCGCAAAATTGCAGGATTATTCTGATTTTACGAAAGGGATGTTTAATGGCATTGTACCGCCATGCCATGGTTGGTTGGGTGAATGGCCGGGCTGATATAAGGAATATCAAGGCCAAGGCCACGAAGAATGAGCAGGCAGGCCATCATGGCCATTACATAGGGATATGCGCTGTTGAATATTCTCCTTGTACGCAGGTTGATAAAACTACCAAAAAACGCAACTGCCCACATCATGGGGAGTGTCCCCAGGCCAAAGGCAGCCATAAAGAGGGCGCTTTTATAAGCATCACCAGTAGTAATCGCCCCTGCAGCAGCCAGGTATACGAGGCCACAGGGTAGAAGGCCATTGAGCATTCCAATTCCAAACATGGATCCCAGCCCGCGTTTATTGAAGAGCGATGCAATGGTTTTACGAACGCTTCGGAAAAATGGAGCGAGAAAGCGGCTTTGTTGCAGCCAATCTTTTTTGCCTGCAATAAGCACAAAGAGTAAAATCAATACACCCAAGGAAATAGAAAATACCTGTTGAAATCCAAACAGGTTTATTGATTGTCCAACTAATCCCAGTACCATTCCAATGACAGCATAGGTAAATGCCCTTCCTACATTATAGAGCAAAGCTCCGGTAAACCTCGAGAAATTATTTTCTTCCGACAATGGCAATGCCAGTGCTATAGGGCCGCACATGCCAATGCAGTGCATACTTCCGATAGCGCCCATTACAAGTGCTGCTGTGAGCAGAGTGATCATTGAATGAAAAGTTTTTCTTCAGAATAATAACTCAGGCCATTTGTTTGCCAGCTTACTTTTAGTTCGTGTGCCCCTTTGTTTTGTGGGTTGATTGGCATCTTAGTGCTACCATCACTGGTACGGGACTCCAGGCTAATATCTTTCTTTTTATCAGAAGGGCAATAGAGTAAGATATTGGCAGTGGTTTCCTTCCCTTTCATTTCTTCAGGGAATATAATTACAATTTGGTTGTTTTCAACTTTGCATTGCAATGTAGATGAAAGCGCATTGGTGCGTTTCATTTCATCAATTTTCTGCTGGTATTTAAGTTCTTTTTCATAGTAATCGGTCGTTACCAGGTCGGTATTGATGCCCGTAGATTTATAGATCAATACCCCAATACCGGCAACAAAAATGATATAGACCAGCAAAATTTTGTATCCCCAGTTCATAGTAATTAGGTTTTTGAATTAATAATTTTCAGGCCCGATGAATTTTGCCTTGATGGTTTTAATCTTCTCTGTTGAATCATACAAGCCAATGATCAATTCCGTTTTCCAGCCTTTTACATGCTGTCGGTCGAGTTTCACAAAAAACTGGATATTGGTATAGTCTTCTTTTTTTATGATGGGCTGTTCCTGTTTTATAAGGCTGATTTCTCCTGGCATATTCTCTAATTTTAAGAATACAGGGATGTCTTTATGTGTTTTGTTGGCGAGTTTCAGGTTGTATAAATTACTGATCCGCCCATCGGGTAGGGAGGTATAGGTCATACCGGCAGTGCGCATCAGCCTGGCATCAAGGTCGGTGCGGCTTAATAATAAAAATACCAGCAATCCCAGTAAAAGGAACAATACAATTGAATATGCTTTTACCCTTTTTGTAAGTTTGAGTTTTACATTGTCTTTGATGCTGTTTTCAGAAGCGTACCTGATAAGCCCGGTTGGTTTATTGAGGCTTACCATGATGGCATCACATGCATCTATACAGGCTGTACAATTTACACACTCTAACTGGGTGCCATTCCTGATATCGATACCGGTAGGGCATACACGCACACATGCATAACAGTCTATACAATCTCCGTTCATGGTATTTGATTCAGTTTTTCGGTTATTTTATTACATCCTCCGTCTCCTTTGCAATTATCGCAACAGGATTTCCCTTTTTCAGGGTGGTGGCTATGAGTATTTTCCTCTTTTGCTCCTTTCGTCCCTTTGCCCCTGGGTTCTCCGCGTACATAATCGTAAGCAACAATGATTGAATTCTTATCGAGTAGTACTCCTTGCAGTCGCCCGTACGGACAAACAACAATACAAACCTGTTCCCTGAACCACCAGTAAACAAAAAAGAAAACTGTTGTAAATACAAGCAATGAAATCAGGGTGATGATATTGTCGCCGGGATGCTTAATATGGTCTATCAGCTCATCCATGCTGATAAGGTATGCAAGGAAGAAATTGGCGATTATAAATGAAATAGAAAAGAACGCAATGAATTTAATGGTACGTTTCCAGATTTTCACTCCATTCCATGGCATTTTACGTAACTGCCTTTGGGCGTTGGAATCGCCATCTATCCAATATTCAATTTTCCTGAATACCATTTCCATGAAAATTGTTTGCGGGCATGCCCATCCGCAGAAAATCCTTCCAAATACCACTGTAAATAGTATAATGAAAACTATAAATGTGAGCATCCCAATTCCGAAAATGAAGAAGTCCTGGGGCCAGAATATCATCCCAAAGATGATAAACTTGCGTTCCAGAACATTTAACATGAGCAGTGGCTCATCATTTACTTTTATAAATGGTAATGTGAAAAAAACAATAAGGTAGAAGATGCTGAACCATGTTCTCATATTGTAATACCAGCCCTTTGGTTTTTTGGGCATGATATAATTTCGTTTCCCTTCCTTTGAAATCGTGGCTACTGAGTCACGAAATGATTCATTTTGTAATTTTTCTACCTTGCTCATCTAAATTATTTTTTTATAGCCGTATCCTTTAAAGCAACCACCGTAGTATCCTTCATGGTGGCAGCTGTATCTGTAGCCGGTGCTTCGGTAAACAAATCACCTTGTGGCGCTTTTGGATTTGGTGGATTGGTGCCTTTTAAAGTCATGATATACGCTGATAGATTGAGTATTTCCTTGGGAGAGTAATTTTTTTCCCATGCCTGCATACCTTTATCAGGATACCCTTTTTTAATAGACATATAAATGTCTGTGAGTGAACCTTTGTGTATCCAGTAATTATCTGTAAGGTTTGGCCCGGCACCGCCTTCACCTTGTTTCCCGTGACAAGTCCAGCATACAGAAGAGAAAATTTCTTTACCATTGTCGATCCCGGCCTGTGCTGGCATTTTCAGGTTTTTCTCATCAATCTTATCAGCGTTTTTGGAATTATATATTTCCAGGGCAATGCTGGCTTTTTCCATTTCTGATTCATATTCCTGTGTAGGGTTTTGCCCATATCCAAGCACATGGAAATTGAGCAGGTAAATGAACCCCACAAAGATGGTTATATAGAAGCCATATTTCCACCATGGGGGGAGTGAGTTGTCGAGTTCTTTGATGCCATCGTAGTCGTGATCGAGCAATACGTCTGCTTCTTTCTCAACAGCCACCGCTTTTGTAAAGAATTTTTTATCAAGATTGGCCCACCAGGAACTTAGCTGGCTTGCCTTTTTAACGCTTTGGGGCAGGAGTTCCTGCTGTATCCTGTTGATGAAAAACATGATGAAGCAAATGGCCACTAACTCTATTAAAATAACGGTCGCCAGCGTCCAAAAACCAGTGCTGTTCATCCCGCCATAATCTATAATAGCAGGCTTCATTGCATCCGCTGCAGTTGTTGCAGTTTCCTGCGCCGATGATACGAGTGATAACAGTGTCAATCCAAGAGTAAGTACTATCGCCATTGCCTTGGAAGATTTGTTTTTTTCGAGTAGCTGCCTTCCCAATGTTATGAGTACATGCCCCATGCCCCAGATTACGAAAGCAAGTATGAGCGCAATGATGATCATTACGATAGCCAGGGGGCTGCCTGCAGATGATTTGGCAGGTTCTTCGGTTTGCTGAGCCAGGCTCAATACGGGCAGGCTCAGTAAGGATAATGCAGTGAAAGCAGTTTTGTTCAGTTTGCTATAACGGGTCATAGACATGAGTTTAAAATTTACTGATGGGTTCATTGGAGGCATCATCCAGCGGTATGCCGGAGATACGTGTAACCAGTTTTTTGTCCATCCTGGTTACAAACCATATAAGTACTACAAAGAATATAAAAAAGATGAGCAGGGATATTATCGGGTATACCTGTGCGTTATCTATCTTTTCTGCGTATTGTTTAATGAATTTGAACATGTATGGTTATTTATCAGTTTTAGAAATATCGGTTCCAAGCCTTTGTATGTAAGCGATCAGTGCTACAACTTCCCGGCTAGGGGCAATGCGTATACTATCTGTCATCAGGTTCTCAGATATATCCCTGGCTTGTTTGATCAGGTCGGCATTGGCCATTTGGTCATAACCTTTATCGTAAGGCACACCAAGCGTTTGCATCGCCCTGATTTTTGCAGCTGTATTGCTGGTATCAAGATCCTGTTCAAGCAGGAATGGATATGCAGGCATGATGGAACCTTCACTCATGGAAGATGGTTCCCTGAAGTGCCTGAAATGCCAGCCATCAGATTTTTTAAGGTTACCTGTACCTTCGCGGGCAAGATCGGGCCCGGTACGTTTACTTCCCCATTGGAAAGGATGGTCGTACACGAATTCCCCTGCTTTTGAGTATTCACCGTAACGTTCTGTTTCGCTTCTAAATGGCCTGATCATTTGTGAATGGCATACATAGCAGCCTTCCCTTACATAAATATCCCTTCCTTGTAATTCAAGTGGGGTGTAGGGTTTTACGCTGCTGATGGTAGGCACATTTGATTTGATAAGGAATGTTGGAACCATTTCGATGGCCCCACCTATAAGTATTACGATCAGGCTGAGGATCATAAAGGGAACAGGCTTCCTTTCAATTTTCCTGTGCCAGTGTTCTCCCTGGTGTGCATGGTATACTTTTTCAAGAGCAGCTGCTTCTGCCGGTTCATCGGCCACCAGTTTGCCAGCTTTTACAGTTTTATAGATATTATATACCATGATAATGGCGCCAATCAGGTACAGCGCACCGCCAAAGGAACGCATGGCATAAAATGGCTTAAGGTAGGTTACCGTTTCAAGGAAAGAATATTTCAATTGTCCGCTTTCTGTGAATTGTTTCCACATACTGCTTTGGGTAAAGCCAGCCCAGTACATAGGAACTGCATAAAATACGATTCCAAGTGTTCCGAGCCAGAAGTGGTTATTGGCCAATTTCTTTGAGTACAATGGCGTGTTGAACATTCTTGGGATGAGCCAGTAGAGGATGCCGAATGTAAGCATGCCATTCCATCCCAGGGCACCAACGTGTACGTGTGCTACGATCCAATCGGTAAAGTGGCTGATGGCATTTACGTTTTTCAATGAGAGCATGGGGCCTTCAAAAGTGGCCATACCATATGCGGTTACAGCTACTACCATGAATTTAAGGATAACGTCGTCGCGTACCCGATCCCATGCGCCTCTCAGTGTAAGCAAACCGTTGATCATACCACCCCAGCTTGGGAAAATGAGCATGAAAGAGAATACCACACCGAGCGATTGTGCCCAATTGGGAAGAGAAGTATATAAGAGGTGGTGCGGACCGGCCCATATATAAAGAAAAATCAAAGCCCAGAAGTGAATGATCGATAACCTGTACGAGTAAACCGGGCGGTTAGCAGCTTTGGGCATAAAATAATACATGAGGCCCAGGTATGGGGTTGTAAGGAAGAAAGCAACCGCATTGTGGCCATACCACCATTGTACCAGGGCGTCCTGTACCCCAGCATACCATGAGTAACTTTTTATCATAGAGAATGGCAATTCAAATGAATTTACCAGGTGAAGGACTGCTACTGTAACAAATGTGGCGATGTAAAACCAGATGGCTACATATAAGTGCTTTTCGCGGCGCTTCAGAATTGTTGCAAACATATTCCAGCCAAAAACCACCCAGATAATGGTAATGGCAATATCAATCGGCCATTCCAGTTCGGCATACTCCTTACCGGTAGTGATACCAAGTGGTAGTGTAATGGCAGCAGCTACAATGATTAATTGCCATCCCCAAAAATGGATTTTGCTAAGGGTATCGCTGAACATCCGGGCCTTGAGGAGCCGTTGCAGCGAGTAATAAACACCCATGAAGATACCATTGCCCACAAATGCAAAAATCAACGCATTGGTGTGTAAAGGCCTGAGGCGACCAAAAGTACCGTACTGAGTAATGTTCATGGAAGGAAAAACCAACTGCAAGGCAACCCACAATCCAGCCAGCATACCCACAACGCCCCAAAGCATGGTTGCATAGGCAAAGTTTTTTACGATCCGGTTGTCATAATAAAATTTTTCTACCTGCATCTTTTTGTAATTAAGTTTTGGTTATTTGTTTTCTGAATCAATATTGGTATTCTCATTATTGTCGAATAAGATCCTTACGGATGGCGTGTAATCGTCTTCGTATTGACCGTTGCCCACACTCCAGATAAAGGCAGCGAGGGAAGTACCTGCTACCATGATGCTGATTCCGATAAGGATAAATAAAGCGCTCATTTTTATAATTTTAGGCGAACCAAAAGTAGTTGTATGTGCAGTGGTGCTCCATGATGCCAGTCAAAGCCATTTATGATACTGATCATGATTAAAGCTCTTTTCTCCGTGCAACATATCCTGAGATGAGAATGGCGATGCCTACAATGCTGATGCTACTGGCAGGCATGAGAATGGCCGCTACAACAGGAGAAAGAAGCCCCTGTACTGCAAAACTGAGCCCGATGAAATTATATAGTATTGAAAGGATAAATCCTGCAGAAACGATCGATTTACCTGCTTTGGCATAGGCAAGCAAAGAGGGGAGTGCACCCATTTCACGGCCATCTATGATGCCGTCGCAAGCTGGGGAAAAGCGGGAGGTATTATCACTGACAGCGATGCCTGTATCTGCTTGCATCAATGCACCGGCATCATTGAGGCCGTCGCCGATCATAAGCACATGTGCGTTTGATTGCTGTAAGTTTTTTATGTATTCAAGTTTGCCTTGAGGTGAAGTATTAAAATGTATAGGAGTTTCTTTGCCAAAAATGCGTTGGAGGTTTCCCATTTCTGCATCATTGTCTCCCGACAACACATGCAGTTGATACTTTTTCGACAGGCTCGCAACAGTTTCTTCTATTCCTTCCCTGTAATGGTTGTTCACTTCAAAATAGCCTTTGTATGTATCATTGATGCGTACATGGACTTCGGCATGATGGAATGATTTTTTTTGAGCGCCGGGGCTTATAAAACCAGCTTCCCCGAGATAGATGTTAGTTCCATCCATGCTGGCTGTAATGCCTTTCCCTGGATATTCGTGAAAAGTATGGAGCAATGGCGCATGACCATCTTCAGCTATCGGTAGATATTGATGAATAGACTTGCTGAGTACATGCGATGATTGAGCAGTTGCATGCTTCACCAGTAATTTTTCGTTACCTGATAACGGGGTTCCAATAAAGTGGATACCCGTTTTCTCCTGGCGGGTAATCGTTCCCGTTTTGTCGAAAACGATGTGGGTTGCTTTTGCGAGGGATTCTATTACTAAGGCATTTTTGAGAAACAGCCTGTTTTTCCCAAATATGCGCAGCATGTTGCCAAAAGTGAATGTAGATGAGAGCAATAGTGAACATGGGCAGGCAACTATTAGTACAGATGTTAATACTGGCAATACTTTTCCCGGATCGGCCCATGACCAATACAGCGAAGAGAGAACGGCGATGGAGAACAATCCAAGGGTAAAAAACCTGCTCCAGGGATGTACAAAGGAGTTGTCTGTTTCGCGGTTTTTTTCAAAAACACTGTTATTCCAAAGCTGGGTGATATAGCTTTGAGAAGGTTGTTTAATTACCTGTAATTGAATAGCCCCTCCAACCTGCCTTCCGCCGGCATACAGGATATCACCTGTTTTTCTGTCCTGCGTACTGTTTTCACCGCTTACAAAACTGTAATCTATATGTGCTTCACCTTTAACTAATATGGCATCTGCCGGAATCATTTCATCGTTGCGGGTAATAACTATATCTTGTATACTAAGTTTGGGTAGAGGGATATTTTCTTCCCTGCCGTTTTTAAGTATGCTTACTCCCAGTGGGAAGTATGCCTGGTAGTCGCGGTCGAACGAGAGTGCATCGTAGGTCCTGTTTTGGAACCATCTGCCTATCAGCATGAAGAAAATAATTCCTGTTCCCGAATCAAGGTAACCGGCACCAGTACCCGAAATAATTTCATAATAACTCCTGCCAAACGTAATGATAATTGCAAGTGCAATCGGGGTATCAATGTTTATTGTTTTTTGACGCAACCCTTTGAATGCAGGTTCAAATATTCCCATGGCACTGTAAAAAAGTACTGGTAGGGATAAAGCAAAGATCAACCATGAAAAAACTTCCTTTAAGCCGGCTTCTTCTATGTTGCCACTTGAGAAGTATTCAGGAAAACTCAACATCATAATATTACTGAAGCAAAACCCTGCGATTCCAAGCTGAATCAGTTGTTTTTTATTGATCTTTTTCTTTGCTTTAGGTAAATTATCCTGTAAACTTATATTGGGTTCGTACCCTACAAACGCTAACAGTTCAACAATTTTTCTTAAACTTGTTTGCTGCGGGTGATAGGATACAAAAACTTCTCTTTTCTGGAAATTCACTTTCGATTGAATGACACCCGGCTCTATCTGGTGTAATTTTTCTAACAGGTAAATGCATGAGGAGCAGTGTATCTGGGGGAGTGAGAAGTTAACATTCACCTGTTTGTCGCTTCTAAATAAGGCCAGTTTATTCAGAACCGATTCATCGTCTAGATATTCAAACCTTTTGCCGGTAAATTTTCCTTTTGCTTTAATGCCCGGCCCATTTTCAAAATTGTAATAATTGCAGAGGTTGTTTTCACTCAATAACAAGTATACCTGACGGCATCCATTGCAACAGAAATGCTTCTGGTCTTCTAAAATATTCTCCGAACATTCGTCCCCGCAATGATAACAAACAGGCTTAGTGGATTTCATACGCTGTGGATTGCTGATTATAATCTTTCAAACCTTCCGGTTATTTCTTTGATCTTTATCCTATACATCACTTCTTTGACCCGGTTATTATCTTCAATATTTTTTTGCTCATCATGCTGAAACCTGTGCGTTTTTGCATTTGTCATGAGGGTAAACACTTTTTCATATAAATATTCCCTGGCTTTTTCTGCCGACTTATTTTTCAATTCTTCAAATTTTCCAAATACAATAACACTTTGCCAGTTATTCGAGCTGTTGATGATATCTATCTGCATACATACATTTGGGTTTTTTCTCAGGATGTTCAGCTTTGTACCTTCCATAGTTTGGCCATACATGTATTTCCCATCGTATGCATAGGTTACAGGAACTACATATGGCTTTTTCCCATCGGTACATGCAAGCCTGCAAACAGACTGGCTTAATAAAATGTTACTTATCTGTACATCGGTTAATTTTCCCAGCATTGGTAAATTGTTTTATAGAAATCCCAGTTTCGCAAATGTATAAGGGACAGCCCTGCTGGTTTATGACGTTGGAATTGGTGCAAGATGATTGTTGTCAGTTTTCATAGTACGCTCTTCAGCCGCTCGCATTGCGCATTCTGAATCATCTGAAAAGTGAGCATGCGAACCACTTTTTTAATAAGGTTTTCCATGAGTGTAGGTACATAAAAAAACTCCCGCAAAAGTTGCGGGAGTTTATTATGAAGATCAGTGTATGTGATCCATTAAGGCTGCACGAAGATCCTTTCAGCAGCTATTTTGTTACCATATCCGTCTCTGAGTACAACGATGTACGGACCAGCAGCAACACCCCTTAGGTTAACCTTCATGAGGTTGTACCCCTGGTTAACGGTGTAGGTTTTGTTGTAGATCCTTGCACCACGCACATCAAAGATGGTGATGCTGTTGTTCCTGCTCTGGTTGACGTTCCTGATATAGTTGTAATAAGAAACAGTGAAGTTACCGTCGTTGGGGTTAGGCCAGATGAAGATAGTATTGGTAATAGAATCCCTCACGATGAGTTCTTCGGAAGTCCTGTTACAGAAACCAC
>JBPOHG010000211.1:0-14862 GCA_052035835.1 Bacteroidota bacterium
TCTTAAACAATTGTTCATGGGTCATTTTCCTGGTGAAGGGCCGAAGCAGGTATTTGGCGTGCAGTTTTGTCCACCATCCAGTGATCGGATAAAAATCTACCACCAATTCGCCACCGGGCTTAAGCATGCAGATTAATTTCTTCACCGATTGTTCTACGTCTGGCGTATGTTGTAATACCCCAAAACAAAATACTTTATCAAATTGCCCGTCTTCGAAAGGAAGTTCGTATATACTGGCCTGGTACAAATGCAGGCGTTCGTGCGGACCATTGTTCTTAAAATTGACTTCCACTGCATTTGAATAATCAACGCTATGAAGGGTTGCATTGGTATGATCGAGTACAATTTGTGTAAACCTGCCGGCGCCCGAGCCAACTTCCAGCATTTGCTGTTGAGAGAGGTCCTGTTTTTGCCACCCTGTTTGAGCAAAAAAACGCCGCTGGCTCAATTGAATGGATGTAGACTTGTCTATTTGTGTTGCTGCAAACTTGTTCCACTGAAAGCCAAAATTGTCTGTATAATTTGCCTTATCCACAAATCGATAAGCGCCATTTAAAAGCGGAAATTTATTTCCGGAAGTATCTTCCAGCCCACCCGGGTATTCTTTAAGGGGTTGACGGTTAAATGGATTAACAAGCCTGATTGAAGTCATTTAAATTAATTACCTGCTAATATATAGCAGAAAAAGCAGAGTATCTATTGTACCGGCTTGCGAATAGCCATCAAACGCTAATGAAGTTTTACTACCTGCCCATCCCTGAACTCGTAGACCTGGTTGCTTTCTTTGCAAAATGCTTTATTAAACTGATCGAAATGCAATTTGTGGCCATACTCACTCATCCAGCCCGATTGTTTGCCGGGATTGCCAATAATGAGCGCATACGGTGCTACATTTTTTGTTACAACCGCTCCGGCACCAATAAATGCATATGCTCCTATTTCGTTCCCGCATACAATGGTTGCATTGGCACCGATGGTAGCCCCTTTACGAATGATTGTATTGCGAAATTCATGTTTACGGCTAATGGCACTCCGGGGGTTTATCACATTCGTGAGCACCATGCCGGGGCCCAGGAAAACATCATCTTCGCAGGTTACACCTTCATAAACACTCACATTGTTCTGTACACGCACATTATTGCCCAACATTACGCCCGCTCCAATAACCACATTCTGCCCCAGGTTGCAATTATTTCCTATAACAGCACCCGTCATGATATGGCTAAAATGCCAGATTTTAGTGCCGTCACCAATAGAACAACCCTCATCAATAACAGCAGTTGGGTGAGCGTAGTAAGACATAAGATTACTTTGAAATGATGCGGAGATATTCGCCGTAACCGCTTTTTTGCAAGCCGGTGGCAAGTTGCTGCAATTGTTCTTTGGAGATGAATCCCATCCGCCAGGCTATTTCCTCGGGACAGCCAATTTTTAATCCCTGCCTTTTTTCTATGACCCTAACATATTCACTTGCATCATTCAGGGAATCGAATGTCCCGGTATCTAACCATGCAAATCCACGGTCGAGGGTAACCACTTTTAAGCGGCGGTTCTCCATGTAAATCCTGTTAACATCGGTAATTTCATATTCCCCCCTCGGGCTGGGCTTGATATTCTTTGCAATTTGTACCACTTCGTTATTATAAAAATACAGTCCGGGTACTGCAAAATTGCTTTTTGGGTGCACCGGTTTTTCTTCGATGCTTAACGCATTGAAGCTGGCATCGAATTCTACTACGCCATACCTTTCGGGATCACTTACCGGGTATGCAAATATCACAGCACCACTGGGGTCTACAGCACTTTGCAGTAATTTACTAAACCCACTTCCATAGAATATATTGTCACCAAGTACCAATGCTACGGCGTCATTGCCAATAAAATCTTCCCCAATCACAAAAGCCTGTGCAAGCCCATTGGGCACTTCCTGCTTTTCATACACGATATTGCAACCCCACTGGCTTCCGTCGCCCAGCAATCTTTTAAATTGCGCCTGATCATCGGGAGTCGTAATCACCAAAATATCTTTAATACCAGCCAGCATCAATGTACTAAGGGGGTAATAAATCATTGGTTTATCGTAAATAGGCATCAGTTGTTTACTGATCCCCATTGTAATGGGGTATAACCTTGTTCCCGATCCTCCAGCCAGAATAATTCCTTTCATAAAATGGTAACTTTTTGCTTCATAATAAGGCATCCATACTTTGCTCAATGGCTTTTTTCATACATGCCCTGGTAATACTTCTGATAGTCACCACTGGTTACATGTTGCAGCCATTCCCCGTTTGAAAGATACCAGTCGATGGTACGGGACAAGCCTTCTTCAAACTGAAGTGAAGGTACCCATCCCAACTCACGTTGCAGCTTAGCCGCATCTATGGCATACCTCAGGTCGTGGCCTGCCCTGTCTTTAACGTAAGTAATGAGTTGTTCGCTGGTACCAGGTTCCCTGCCAAGCTTTTCATCCATTTGCCGGCACAGTTCTTTCACCAATGCGATATTCGTCCATTCATTGTGCCCGCCGATATTATAGGTTTCCCCCACTTTACCTTGATGAAAAATGGTGTCAATGGCCCTTACATGGTCTTCTACGAATAACCAGTCCCGTATGTTTTCGCCTTTCCCGTAAATGGGCAGCGGCTTATTATGAATGATATTGTGGATACAAAGTGGTATCAGTTTTTCGGGAAAATGGAATGGGCCATAATTATTGGAGCAATTCGAAATTTTTACCGGCAGGTGATAGGTATGATAGAATGCCCTTACAAAATGGTCGGAAGATGCTTTTGAGGCCGAATAAGGGCTGCGTGGGTCGTATGCAGTCTCTTCGGTAAAAAATCCTTCCTGGCCCAATGACCCATAAACTTCATCGGTAGAAATATGGTAAAATACATTTCCTTCCATATTGCCTTTCCAATGCTCCTTTGCAGCTTGCAGGAGGCAAACTGTCCCCAACACATTGGTCTTTACAAATGCCAGCGGATCTTTGATAGAACGGTCTACATGGCTTTCGGCGGCGCAATGCAAAACGCTGGTAAAACCATATTGATCAAAAAGTTGTTTAACCAATGCTGCATCGGCAATGTCGCCTTTTACAAAACTATAATTAGGCTCTTTTTCAATTTCACGTAAATTTTCAAGATTGCCGGCATAAGTAAGCGCATCGAGGTTTACCATATGGTAATGTGGGTACTTCTTTACAAAATGCTTTACAAGATGCGACCCAATGAAGCCGGCTCCACCGGTTATTAAAATAGAAGACATAACTGAAAATTGTCAGCGAAAATAAAGAATTAACGGCTATGGCTCATCAAATTTGTGATGAACCAGTACGGGAACTGGCTAGCGGAAATTTGCTATTTTAGCGGTAATTATTCTACACGCTTTCTAAAAGAACGGCCACCCGGATGCAGCATATTTTCATCCTCGATTATTTACTATTGCCCCTTTACCTGGCCTTTTTTTATTGGCGTGTGAAAAAAATGGCCAAAAAAGAAGAAAACACGGGCTTAAGAAAACCGCTTTTACTGGCATTTTGGTTACGTATGGTTGGTGCTATCGCCTACTCTATGCTGATAGAATATTATTATGGTTATGGGGATTCTTTCAAATTTTTTACCGGAGGGAATTTTTTTACAGATCAGATCAGCCAGCACCCTTCCAACTTCAGTTACATTTTTGCCTCTTTCAGCAAAACATCGGAGTGGTTCGACAGCATGTCTACAGGCATATCTGAAGCGACGGGGTATTTTGATATCCCTTCAAATAACATGGTCATGCGTATCAGTGCAGTGGTATCATACCTGGCATTTCACAAGTACCTGATCATTGCATTGTTCTTTGCCTATTTTTCCTTTGTTGGCCAATGGAAATTATTCCTCGTTTTTGATGATATCAATAAGAAAAGAAACCGACGGCTCCTTGCTTTTGCAGTTTTATATTCTCCTTCTATATGGTTTTGGGGCAGTGGTTTATTAAAAGACTCGGTTTGTTTGGGGTCTGTTGGGATCATGCTGTACATCATGTATCGGTTTTTTGTAAAAAAACAGTTTTCGATACAATCATTGATGCTATTTATTTTTCTGGCCTACATCGTATCAGTCATTAAATTATACATTACTGCCATATTACTGGCCGGGCTCCTGATCATGTTTGTGCCGGTATTGCTGAAATCCATTCACAACAAAGTATTCCGTGCCACGGTATTATTGGCCATGCTTTTTACGGTGGGGCTGGTAATTGCTTTTAATGATTTTTCGGGGCAGATTAATATCATTGCCGAGGAATCCATTGCACAAATCAAAGAATACCAGCAAAGCTACCAGGCTGTTCAGGAAGCCGATGAAACCAGCAAGGCAGGTTTTAATCTCGGAGAAATTGACCCTTCTCCCATGAGCCTCCTCATGAAAAGCCCGGAAGTGATTTTCAGTTGCCTGTTCAGGCCATTTTTATGGGAGAGTAAAAAAGTGATCATTCTATTTACATCTTTAGAATCAACATTGCTGTTGTTTTTCACACTGGCCATTATGTTTAAATGGCGGTTCATTCATTTTTTCCGGATCATTTTTACTACACCGCATTTGCTTTTCTGCTTTAGTATTTCAATGATGTTTGCATTGGTGATTGGGTTTACCACTTTCAATTTCGGAACCATGATCCGCTATAAAATCATATTCCTTCCATTTTATTACTTCATGCTGGTAAACCTGTATTCACGCTGGAGGTCATCGAGGAAGAATATAGTTATGGAACCCCGGGTACCTGTAGTGCCGGCCGGGGCTTAACTTTCGTTCAAGAATAAACGCTTTTTCTGATTTATGAAACGATTGTACTGTTCTCGGGTACCGGTACAATTTTATTGCTAACCGGTTTTAAGTATGTGTGATGAAGGTACTTATCGATGGTAGCAGATAATTCTTCTGCCACTTCATCAAGATCGAATTGAGCGGCTTTGTCTGCAGCATTGGCTTTGAACTTGTTCAGCCTTTCGGGATGGTCCATCGCCCATTTCATGGCAGATACCATCGACGATACCGCGTCAAATGCACAAAGGAGCCCATGTTGTGCAATTTCAAAGCTGTCTTGGGGAAT
This sequence comes from Bacteroidota bacterium, assembly GCA_052035835.1. Lineage (GTDB taxonomy): Bacteria > Bacteroidota > Bacteroidia > Chitinophagales > Chitinophagaceae > Ferruginibacter. The sequence continues at coordinate 5,095 of JBPOHG010000211.1, forward strand.
GGCTGTATCAAGACGTGTTCCCGGTGCAAGCAATTCTCTCGGGCCAGTTTTGCAATCCACCGAAATAATTGGCAATCCGCATATCATAGATTCAATGAGGATATTGGGGAAACCTTCACCGTATGAGCTCAGCAAAAAACAACTGCTGCGGTATAAGTACTTAAAAGGATTATCTGAAAAAGGAATGAATATGATTTTGTTTTCCAACTCCCTGCGTTTCACTTTTTCTTTTACTTCATTCAGCAATGGGCCTTTTCCTACCAGCAATAGCTGAAAATCCCTGTCGCGTAACTGATCAACAGCATCTATCAGCAGGTCGTGGTTTTTTTCGGGGCGGAACCCAGATACATTTACAAATGTAAATCGGCCAAAATCTACCGGTTCTTTCACCGCTTCATACTTCAATTTGTTGATGCAATTGATGTCGGTGGGGTTCTTCATCACCCTGTAGTCGGTATGAATATGAAACTGGTGTTTCAACGCTTCCAGTGTACCCCTTGAATTGGGAAGAATGCAATCGGCTTTGGAATAGCATTTTTTCAGCAGACTAGTTTTCACCCGCCCGGCAATCGTATCAGTATTGTAGAGATAAGGCGTATAAAATTGCTCGCTGATAAACACTTTGGCTTTCAACCCAAAATTCTTTGCCATGGTGGCAATCATGTTGGGGCGGTTCATCAATGCAAAAACCAGGTCTATTTCGTTGTTATTACAGTATTTGGCGAAGCGTCGGGCCAGTACCGGGATTTTTACAAATTTCCAGGCATTGGGTTCATACTGATCCGACTTTTCGATGTAATGAATGTGTTGATCTTCGGGGATATTGTACTGAATATGGGTGTTCATCAGTACCAGGTGGATGTCGTAACGCTGCCTGTCCATTGAATTGAGCAAATTCGCAACCGTACGTTCCGCACCCCCTGCATCCAAAGAATACGTGAAAATCACAATTTTTTTCCTGGTGTACGTTCCGTTGTTGTATGCTAGCATAATCAGCAGCTATTGTTTAAACCGGGCGAAACTGAACGATAATCTTTTTGTCATCAATTCGTTACAAAAAACAAACCCGGGTAAAATCCCCACACGGCTTTCGGCGTGTTCAAATGGCTTACTACTTTCCGAAATGTAAAGATATTGTCATATAATCACATACCGGCACAGTACAGACACTATTTTTCGGTATTTCGGGCCCTTCGATGGGAGCCTTTCTATAAGCCAATTACCAATTTAGGCCTTTTATTTTATCCAGACAAACCCTTTTTGAAGGGCCATCGAATGGTTTTTAGCCCGTGAAGCCATGGAATGGGGAGTTTTTGATGGCTTAAAAGAATGATCAACAAGAGGAAAACAGCCATGGAGATCACAGAAGCTATAGCTGCCCCCACCGCACCAATACTTGTTACCAGAAAATAATTTAGCACCAGGTTGAGCACAATATTTACAAGCGAAACCCACATAAAATACCTGGTTTTCTTTGTATAGAAGAGAATGCTGGAGAATACAAAATAAATCCCCTGTAGGAAATAATATGTGGTGAGCCAGGGCAGGAATTTAACAGCATCTGCATAGCTTTTGTCCATTAAAACTGTGAAAACCCATGGCGAAAACAATAAAAAAAGCAGGGTTACCAATACCAGTCCGCCCATAAAAACAATGTACGTATGCGCCACCCTTGTTTTAGACTCGAGGGTATTGGTATGCAACAAGTGATTCATCTGCGGGCTCCAGGCAGTTAAAAAAGATACACAAAGCAAGCTTAACACCGATGTAAAAGTGTAAGCGGTACTGTACAGGCCCAGTTCTGTTTTATTTACAAAATGATTGATGAAAAACCGGTCGGAGATATCAATGATGGCCAAACCGATGGCATGAGGGATCAATGGCATCCCATATTTGAGTGCATCCCGGGCAAATTTTGGATTGTAAACCCCCAGCAATTTTTCTTTTTGCAGGTAATAACCGCAGATGATCGCTACCATTACGCCTCCCGAAATAAGGCCAATGATCCTGCCGCTGAAACCTGTTTTCAAATAATGGAGGCAGTAAAATGTAATCAGGAGGCTAACCAGTGCAGCAGAAATATTTATTAACCCATAGCGTCGGATATTCCCTTTCGCTTGTGCATAAGCAAGAAAATTCAGTTTAACCGTATCCAAATATGCCACAAATGGCATCAGCAGTAACAGCGCAAAAGGAATATCCTTCAACAAACGAAATGCTGAAAAGAAAACAAAAAATAAAACCGTGAAAAAAATAAAACTCACCAGGTTCAGTACCAGTGCCGAAGTAAAATAACCCCGATAATGGTCCCGCATTTGTTGCCATGCCAGCATATTGGCGCCGTTGGTATACAAATTAATAAACGGGTGCAGGAACACATAAATAGTAAGGTATAAACTGAGGATGCCCATTTCGCCGGGCATGAGATAGTAAGACAACAAGAAAGTAAGCGCAAAATTCATCCCTTTCTCAAAAAAAGAAAGCACCGTATATGAAAATACAGAACGGAGAAAATTGATATTCACCTTCATCTATGCGTTGCGTAGTATTTGTTTGAGCCTTTCGGTAGCATGGCCATCGATGCTGTAAAGCAGGTACCCAAGGTTCTGTTGGTGAAGATCGTTCATTTCTTTCACCGGGAACCGGATATCGCCTTGTGTAAAAGTATAGAAATCCAGTACAGGAGTAAGCCCTTCTTTTTCGGGAAGCTTCATATAAATGCCGTCATAGGCAATTTGTATCACGGGTTTAATAGCGAGAATGGGAAGAATGAGGGTTGAATGAAAGCCAAAGCATCCCTCGCAACCTGTGATGAGCTGGTGCAGGGATTCATCGCTCAGTTTTCTTACATATTCAATATGGGTGACTTCCGGCAAGGTTTTACTGTCGTAATTTAATGGATGCAGTTTTACAACGAGCCGGGCATTGTTAGCCTGGCAATAAGATGCAAGCTCCTGGTAGCAGCGGTTGATTTGAGCTTCGGATACGGGTTTCTGGTAGTTCACAAAACTGGTATCAATAAGCAGGTAATATTTGTTGGCCTGGCTTGTTCGATTTCCGGCACAGGCTGCAAACCCTTTAAATAGTTTATCAAACCAAAGGATACCCGTATACCTGATCTGGTCCTCCTGCATACGGTACATCCGCTTGTAATGCTCGGCCGAATATGGAGAAAAACAGATATAATAAGGAGGGGCTAGCCAGGGAAAATGGTGCTTGGTGAGGAGTTTGTATACATGCATCCGGGGGTAGAGCCAGTAAAAATACAAGGCGCTGAAGAACCTGGCGGGATTGAATAATGAAAAGGACCGAAGAAAAAACAACGTGCTTTTGAGGTAACTGGAGAACAATGTTTTTTCAAACTTGCGGGTATCGGCAGCCACTTCTGCGATATTATCGGGTGTATACCCATGTTGCAAACCATAAAAAGGGATATCTTTTTTCCGGGCAGCATGAATGAGTGCAGCACAAAAAATACTTTCTGTAACGCCAATGATTACCTGCGGACGAATATCCCTGAGCAGGCTTTGCGCATTGGGATAATCATGCCAGTATATCATGGTAAATGGGCTGCTGGTACCTGTTCGTTCATCCCGGTTTTTATAGATTACCTGTACAAAATCAAAATCATCGCCCATCATAACAAACGGCTCCAGGAACTCGGGCCGTTGGTCAATTTCCCACCAAACCAGTAATACTTTCTTCTTGGGCATAATCCGGGTTAAAAAATAAATGGGGTTCCTGCTAAATAGTCTTTATGTGCTTTGGTTCCAAGCAAAGGCTCAAAATGCCTGGGATGGGCTCCATCACCCGGCCTGATCACCCTTACATTGTCGGTTGTAAAAATTTCTCCTGCCCTGATATCTTTCACCACATAAACAGATCTTTTAAAGAGCAAGCTTTTTAGTTCGGTTTGCTGAACTCCATACTGAACATGGCCCAGTGATTGCCAGGCCCTTTCTGTTTCGGTAACGAGTGCACGCAGTTCATCGGGCTCAAGGGAAAATGCACTGTCTACCCCTCCTTCTGCCCTGCTCAGGCAAAAATGTTTTTCAATTACACTAGCCCCCAATGCTACCGCTGCAACGGCTACCCCGGTGCCCATGCTGTGATCGCTCAATCCGGCCTCACAGCCAAATAATTCCCGCAGGTGAGGGATGGTCCTGATATTGGAATGTTCGGGTGATGCCGGGTAATTACTGGTGCATTTCAACAATACCAGGTCTTTACAACCGTTGTCCTGCAATACTTTTACCGATTCTGCAAGGTCTGATAAACTGCAAACTCCGGTAGACATGATCACCGGCTTGCCTGTAGCTGCAACTTTTTTTAACAATGGATGATGGTTGTTTTCGAAAGATGCAATCTTATGCGCTGGTGCACCCAGTTGTTCGAGAAAATCTACTGCAGTTTCATCGAAAGGGGAAGAAAAGCAAACGATGCCATGATCTGCAGCACAACGAAACAACTGCTCATGCCATTCCCATGGAGTATGTGCTTCCTGGTACAGTTCGTACAGGTTACGGTCCTTCCAAAGAGAGGTTTCATCTTTTATATCAAATAACCCGCCCCGCTGATTGATGGTAATGGTATCAGCTGTATATGTTTGCAGTTTAATAGCATGTGCCCCGCACGCAGCGGCGGTTTCAATAATTTTTTGCGCACGTTCGATCGACTGGTTATGGTTCCCGCTCATCTCTGCTATGATAAACGGCCGGTTGCTTAACCCGATTGGAATATCTTTAATTTTCATGTGTTTTTGTTTTGATATAACACACACTTGATTCATCTGTAAGGAAACTTTGTGGGGCTTTGGTATAACCCGCTTTCTCTATGGCATTGATTGACCTTGTATTTGCCTTTTTGATAAACGCTACAATTGTTTTATGCGGATGAACAGTAAAAAAATAATGGGTAGCTGCAACAAACATCGGCACTGCCAGCCCCTGGCTCCTGAAATCTTTCGCAATGGAAATCGCAATCATATAATGCCCGTCTTCCTGCTCCTGAAACCTAACCTGTCCCACAGCTACTTTTTGTTCGTTCTCAAAAACCAGCATGATGCAATGGTTGTCATTCACTTTTTTCAGGAACCATCGCTCATGGTCTTCCAGCGGTATACTGTTGGTTTGATAGGATTGCCGCCTTACCTCTTCATCATTGGCCCATTCATAATAAAGCATCATATCGCCAGCTGTTGCTCTCCTATGGTTAATCATGCCGGTTAAATTTTGAGTGAATGAGTACATCTATAAATTTTCCGTTAAACAAACAATGCCCTGCCAGCCTTGCTTCCTGCTGAAACCCCGATGCTTCCAAAGCAGGATACACACGGGGGCGAAGGTCATATGCCCAGGTATAAATTTTATGCAACCCAAGCTGATCAAAAGCTACCTCTTCAATCATCGGAAGATACGTTTGCCAGTGAAACTCAAAAAAATCTTCCTCCAGGCTGGTATCCATGAGGAAAGAAATCTCCGCGTTGCGGTTGGGATGGCTGATATGTACGAGGCCGCCATAACCAATGCATTGGTCCCCCTTTAAATAGGAAAAAAGCACCTGTGTTGGTTGATCCTGTTTAAACAAAGCTGCTACTGTTTGTTCGAAATAGCGGTCCTGGTCCTGCGGGGTAAGCAGGTTTTGCTGCCTCAGGTGAATAACCTGTTCATTACGCCAACGCATAATCGAATATTTGTCCTGGTCACGCAAAGGCACCAACGAATATTCGCCAGATTGAAAGCATTGCTTTTTCAAACAGGTATAAGTTCTGCTCATATTTTTTTTTGCTCTACGTGCCGGTTGATTTCAGCCAGCGATGGGTGCGCCTTCATAATTTCCACGATTTGCCCGCAATGAAGTGTATTTGCCGAGTATTCTTCTATCAGCTTCTTCAATAACAGGCGGTCTTCTTCGGTATCTAAAGTTAAGCGGTATTCGCTGTTATCTACCGGTGCTACATCCTGCAGTACCGAAACGTGGCCCATTTTATTTTTCCATATAAAGGGAGTTACATGCTCCCTGTCTGAAGCATCCAACGCTTTTTCATATGCTTCTTTGAGTAAGCTGAATGAAAATATCTCATAATCCATCCCCCTGGGATAACTGCGTATACTCGTGTTGGAATAATAGGTTCCGGCCCCTGTTTTGAGGTACTGTTGAAGCCCTGCTTTGATCAATCCGGGGTCAATCAGCGGGCAATCGGAGGTAACCCGAATCACTGTACTTACATGATTTGCCAATGCGCAATCATAAAACCTTTTCAGTACGTCTTGTTCATCCCCTTTGAAGCAGGGAATTTCATGTAACACACAAAAATCTTCAATCGGCGCTTCAGATCCATCATCCGTAGTGGCAATAATCACCGGCAGGCCAGTTTGGCGCAACCGTTGTACATGGTGCCATAAAAAAGGTTTGCCCCCCGCTTCCATTAAAATTTTATTAGGAAGGCGGGTGCTGTTAACCCTTGCTTGTGAAATGATAGCGATCATGTATACCGGTTGTGGGCCAATGCCTGTGCAAAATTACCTGTTCCTATAAAATGGGGAACATCGTTTTTGGCCAGCTATTTATTTGAAAAATGACAAGATACAGTTGATGGTATATGCTTGTTCTTCATCGGTAAGTGATGGGAACATGGGGAGGCTCAGGCATTCCTCATAATATTTTTCAGCAACCGGCTTATCCCCTTTGCGATGCCCCAACTGCATGTAATAAGGCTGCATATGAACCGGTATATAATGTACCTGGCAAAAGATATTGTTTGCTTTAAGATGGTCGTATAATTCTTTGCGCCGGTTGGTTTGAATGATGTACAGGTGATAGGCATGTCCGGCTGCATTGGATGGTATCCGTACGGGCGTTCCTTCAAAAGCCTTGGTATACCGCCGGGCTATTTCCCTTCTTCTTTGAAGGCCTTCGGCGGCACGGCTTAACTGCGAATTACCCAGGGCACACAGTACATCGGGGATGCGGTAATTGTAACCCAGTTCCTGCATTTCATAATACCATCCACCATCGTTCTGTGATAACAGCGCAGGGTCTTTGGTGATGCCATGTGTACGCAATTTCAGCAAACGGTTGTACAGTTTTTCATCATTGGTGGTAATCATACCCCCTTCCGAACTGGCAATATGTTTAACCGGGTGGAAAGAAAAAATGGCGAGTTCGGCAAATGCGCCGTTACCACACCACTGCTCTTTGCCCTTGCTGTCGGTAAAATATCCGCCGGGTGCATGGCAGGCATCCTCAATGATCCACAATCCGTGTTCATCTGCCAACTGCCTGAATGCTTCGAGGTTTACCGGGTTTCCTGCAAAATCTACCGGTATGATCCCTGTAAAAAAACCTGTAGGTTTTGATGCAATGAGGCTGCGCACTTTATCAATATCGAGCAAAATGGTACCGGGGTCGATATCTGCGAAAAAAACCTGCCCCCCACAATAACGGATACAGTTAGCCGAAGCTGCGAATGTAATAGGGCTGGTAATTACATTGGAGGAAGTATTTACATCCAGCGCCAGTGCGCACAAGTGCAATGCTGCAGTGCCGTTTGATACCGCCACGGCATACTTAGAACCAACGTAAGCAGCAAATGCCTGTTCAAATTTTGCAATTTCGGGGCCCTGGGTCCAGTAATCGCTTTTTAATACTGCTATTACGGCGTCTATATCTCCCTGTGAGAGGAATTGTTTACCGTATGGAATGGGTTTCATCATGAAATTTTGGAATTGCTACACGACAAAATTTTCATCAACATGGGTTACGATTAAACTGCGCAATTCTTCTGCAGATACCCAGTCGGTGTTCTGATCGGAACTATAATTAAACCCAACCGGCACTTTACTGAGGTTGAATTTACGGATGTAAGCTTCGAGGTTCCAGGCCGGTTCCTGCGGAAGGATGACATACGAATTCCCCATATCATATGTAGTAAATGCATCGGAGCTGGTGATCATTTCTTCATGCACTTTTTCGCCGGGCCTGATGCCAATGATCTCTATACGGCAATCCGGTGCAATGGCTTTGGCCACTTCGGTAATGCGGTATGATGGGATCTTAGGGACATACAATTCGCCCCCCCAGGCATGTTCAAGCGCATTCAATACCATTTGAACACCGTCTTCGAGCGAAATATTAAAACGAGTCATATTGGTATCTGTGATGGGGATCACGCCATCTTTCTTACGGCGGATAAAATAAGGGATCACCGACCCGTTCGACCCCATCACATTTCCATAACGTACCACCGAGAATGTTAAGTCGCGGTCGCCTTTGATATTATTGGCAGCAATGAAAAGTTTATCTGAAGCCAGTTTGGTAGCCCCATAGAGGTTAATGGGCGCACATGCTTTATCGGTAGATAAGGCCACCACTTTTTTAATATTGGTTTCCATCGCAGCCCTGATAACGTTTTCTGCTCCGCCAATATTTGTTTTCACACATTCATCGGGGTTGTATTCTGCAATGTGTACATGCTTCATGGCTGCTGCATGAATGACATAATCAATCCCTTCAAAAGCCCTTTTCAGGCGTACATAATCCCTCACATCTCCAATGAAGAAACGAATGGCACGGTACTGATCTGCCGGGTAATCCATGGCCATCTGGTATTGCTTCTGCTCATCTCTCGAATAAATGACAACCCTTTTTACAGCAGGCCATTTTTCAAAAATTATCTTCGTAAACGCTTTACCAAAAGAGCCCGTACCGCCGGTGATTAAAATTGACTTACCATTAAGATCCAACGACATGTGAAAAAATTTAAACTGTGCAGTACCATGTTTCAGCCGGTAACTGGCTGCTTCCCTGTTACATACAGGGTGGCGAAGGTAAGAAAATCATCCCATTCTGCCTGCAACCTGCCCCATTTTGAGCCAACGGGAAGAAAACAAAGTTAGCGGAGAGGCTATCCTCTGATAGACTTCGCCACTTCCTAATTCTCAGAGGATTATCTTTGCGGCTATGCATTATGCTTCTGTAGAGAATATCAGCAAATCTTTTGGCGTTAGGACACTTTTCAGGAATATCACGATCAACATCGAGGAAGGAGACAAAATTGCACTTGTTGCCCGCAATGGAAGCGGCAAAAGTACCCTCATGAAAATTATTGCAGGGCTCGACACTGCCGATTCTGGTACCGTATGGATCCATAAAGACATCAAAACAGTGATGTTGCAGCAGGAACATGATTTTGATCCTTCCAAAACGATCTGGGACAATGTGCTACGGCTACACAATCCCGTTGTACAGGCCGTTCGGGATTATGAGATTTTTCTCGAAAAAGGAAGCGACGACCACGACCATCTTGCTACCCTGATGGCCCGCATGGATGAATGCAATGCATGGAATTTTGAAAGTGACCTCAAACAAATCCTCGGAAAATTAAACCTCCACCACCTCAATGAAAAAGTGGGTAACCTCAGCGGCGGGCAAAAAAAAAGGGTGGCGCTGGCGCAGGCACTCATTGAATCGCAATTGCATGAAGGGCGCTGCCTGCTTATTCTCGATGAACCCACCAACCACCTCGATGTTTCCATGATTGAATGGCTGGAAGAATACCTCGCGGCTCAAAAAAGTACTTTATTACTGGTTACGCACGACCGTTATTTCCTGGATGCAGTATGTAACGAAATCATTGAAATAGATGATGAAAAAGTATTCGTGTACAAAGGTAACTATGATTATTTCCTGGAGCAGAAAAGCCTTCTCATAGAAGTGCAGCAGAGCGAACTGCAAAAAGACAAAAATATCTTCCGCAAAGAACTGGAG
>JBPOHG010000324.1:0-15765 GCA_052035835.1 Bacteroidota bacterium
AAAAGGTGTAAAGGATTATTCAGCATGAATGTAGGGTACGCTGAGTTGTAGTTAATTGTGAAAATATGTCTTGCACGACAGTTTTAATCAATGAAGATATTTATTTTACCTACAAACACCTGCTTCAGCACCCGCCAAAAGCAACTCGTATGCTACAACAGGAGCGAAGCAGCAGTGCAGTTATTTTTTATTGGGGCATACGCAAAACGTTTTCTTCTCTAGGACTTCATAACATCTTGTTCAGCGCAGATTACGAAGCTGAGTTTGCAGATATTTTTAAAAGAAAGATAGTGTCACACGACCCCACCATATACATTAATATCACCAGTAAAATGGAGCAGGGTATGGCGCCGCCGGGTTGTGAGAATTGGTTTGTAATGGTGAATGCACCTGCCAATACCGGGCAGGACTGGGATGCTGTGATTCAGCAGGTACGCATCAATGTTATACAGAAAATCAATCGTATGCTTGATACAGATATTGAACCATTGATTGAAACAGAATCGGTACTCGATCCAAGAACCATCGAAAGCCGTACAGGAAGTTATATGGGCTCATTGTACGGAACAAGTTCTAATTCAAAAATGGCAGCGTTCCTTCGGCATCCAAATTTTACATCCTATATCAAGGGCTTGTATTTTTGTGGTGGGTCGGTACATCCTGGCGGAGGAATTCCCTTGTGTTTGCAAAGCGCAGCTATTACAGCTGGGTTGATAAAGGCCGAATTACCAATCAGTAGTCATACATAAAATTGCTATCATTCCATCAACAGGTTTACATACCGATAACCAGGATCATCAAATGCAAAAAAGGCAAAAGATGGCAACCGCTTTGGCAATTTTCTTCCACCTGGTAGGGTTGATAGGTATTCTTTTCTTCAACAGGGACTTTTTTATTCAAACAACTTCGCTTAATCTGTTGCTCATGTTTGCCCTGTTATTGTATACCCGGCAGGAATATAGTAAAGGGTTCATTTTTTTCATAGTGATAAGTGTTGCTACCGGGATTTTAGTAGAGATCATTGGTATTAACACTGCAATGTTGTTTGGCAACTACACTTATGGTGATGTGCTAGGTATAAAATACATGGGCGTACCCCTCATTATAGGCATCAACTGGTTCATAGTGATGTATTGTTGCGGTACCTGTACGCATAGGCTGCTCGATCGTGTTGTACAACAAATGCAGGAAGACAACAACCCGGCTTCCAAAAAGTTACGTTCAATTGCGGTCGTGGCAGACGCTGCTGTACTGGCTGTATTATTTGATTGGTTAATGGAACCGGTTGCGGTGAAATTGGGGTACTGGTCATGGGCTTCCGGCAAAATACCTTTTTATAATTATGTATGCTGGCTATTGGTGAGCATCTTGCTACAGGTGCTTTTCCGTAAATTGAAGATCGGTGGTGGAAACAAATTCGCTGTACATTTGTTATTGGTTCAGGCCATATTTTTTCTTTTGTTAAGGACTTTTTTATGAACTGGATACTATTTGCAGGATTGGTACTCGCTACTTTTTTTCTTATGGAAGCCATCACATGGCTTACCCATCGATATGTGATGCACGGATTTTTATGGTACCTGCATGAAGACCATCACCAGCCACGGCCGGGATTTTTTGAAAAAAACGACGCGTTCTTTTTGATATTTGCCATTCCCAGCTGGTTGTGTATCATGCTCGGCCTGCAACACCAGGTTTATTGGGTTGCAGCTATTGGTTTTGGAATTGCGATGTACGGATTTGCCTACTTCCTGGTACACGATGTCATCATTCATCAACGGTTTAAATGGTTCAGCCGTAGTAACAATACATACGTAAGAACGATTCGATGGGCACACAAAATGCACCACAAACACCTCGGAAAAGAGGATGGCGAAAGTTTTGGGATGTTGTTTGTTGCCCGTAAATATTGGCAGAAAGTAAGGGAAGATAAAAAGCGAAACAACGCATCTTGAATCCTCATGATACATATTTCCTCATATTAGCAGCATCTCTTGCAGGCCCACTGCTGTTAAGCTTCGATAAAAAAGTACATTTTTACAGGAAATGGAAATTTCTTTTTCCATCAATGTTGCTGCCAGCTATCTTTTATATTGTTTGGGATGCATGGTTCACCAGGTTGGGTGTATGGAGTTTCAATGGAGATTATATACGTAATATCCATTTGTATAATTTACCCATTGAAGAAGTATTGTTTTTCTTTGTTGTGCCTTATTGTTGTGTATTCATATATGAATGTATCCGTTGTTATTTTCCAGGTTTGAAAGATGGGGTTGTTTCAACGGGCATCTTTGCAATAATCGCCTTGTTATTGCTCGTAACTGCATTTTTACATGCAGATAAGCTGTATACATTTTTCACTTCCGTCTTCTGTGCCATTTTCATGGCGCTGGTTATATTTTTCAGGAAACAATGGTTGTTTTTTCAAATTAAAGCATTCCTGGTTTCTTATCTCATCATTCTTTTCCCATTCCTGCTGGTGAATGGGTTCCTTACTGCCATCCCTGTGGTTTTATACAATGATGATGAAAATGTGGGCTTGCGATTATATACGATACCGGTAGAAGACATCTTTTATGGCATGTTACTGATCATGCTAAATATTGCGGGTTATGAATTCAGGAAATCGAAAGCTTTGCAACAGGCTTCAATAAATTAAATTTACGTTTTTACAAGATGAGCTGCCAGTAGGGGAGCTACTGTTGCTACAAAAAGTAAAATTGTTAGTGTAGCAATAAAAAATGCCGCTCAAGTCTGAGCGGCACTGATATCAAAACTAAACCAAACTGTATCTTATTTTTTTCTTCTTCTTATTTTACCCGGCAAACCATTCCATACCCTTTTTCCCTGCAATGCCCTGCCGAGGTACATAATACCTACAAATATGAAGAACAATGGCCCGGTAAAACCAAATAGCGCAACATAGCGTGTGCCGTAGAAACGCTCCATGGGCCTTCTCAACCGTTCTGCAATGATGTACATACTGGGCACCATCACCAGGGTGAGGAAGAAGGCGAAGATGAGGCCAAAGATGATTGTCCAGCTTAATGGCCCCCAAAATACCACACTGTCTCCTCCGAAGAAAATATGCGGGTTCAACTCTGTGAACAAGCTTACGAAATTGATATTAAAACCAACGGCAAGGGGTAGTAGCCCCAGCATAGTGGCTACTGCAGTAAGCATTACCGGGATGATACGGATTTTTCCGGCCTGTATGGCAGCTTCCCTGGTTTTCATTCCTCTTCCCCTTAGTTCATCTGTAAATTCAATCAATAGGATACCATTCTTAATAACTATACCGGCAAGTCCGATGATACCTACACCCAGCATAATTGTGGCAATGGTCATTCCGGTGATGGCATATCCCAGGAATACACCAATGATGGAGAAGAATATTTCGGTGAGTACAATAAATGGTTTACTCATCGAATTGAATTGCAATACAAGGATCAGGAAAATAAGTCCGAGTGCAATTGCCAATGCGCCCCCTAGGAAAGCGTTGGTTTCAGCTTCCTGTTCACCCTGCCCGGTTTGCCTGATGGTAACGTCGGTGGGTATACGTGTTTTAGATTTAAAGTCGGCAATTTTTGCAGACAACTCTTCATTCACTTTAGCAGTCATAGAAGGGTCGAGAACATTGGATTGCAATTGAATTGTGCGTTTCACATTCTTACGGGCAATGGCGCCAGATGTATTTGTATAATCAACTGTTGCAACAGCGCTCACAGGTATGGATTTAATACGCATGGTATTCATATCCATGAAAGTAATACGCATGTTCATGATATCTGTAATATTATTTCTAAGCAATTCGCTGTATCGTAGCTGGATTTTATATTCATCTTCGCCGTCTTTCAGTTTGCTTACTTCTTTACCGAAAACAGCGGTGCGGATCTCCATTCCTATCTGCCCGGTTGATAAACCTTCGAGCATTGCTTTTTCGCGATCAACCAATACCGTTATTTCAGGGCTGTTAAGATCAACGTCCATTTTGAGGTTCTCAATTCCAAAGACCTGGTTGGTATCAAGGAAATTCGACAACTGTGTTGCTACTTTTGAGATTTCTTCAAATTTGTCGCCCACGATCTCAATATTTACCGGGGGGTCTGTTGGGGGGCCGCCATCTTCCTGTGCCACTTCAATGCTGGCACCCGGGATGCCTCCCATATTGGCCCTGATAGAATCCATATATGGCTTGGTAACTTTTCCATGGCGTTTTTCAAATTCAACAAACGAAACCTGGATGCGCCCAAGATTTGGTTGTACGCTTCTGTTATTGTCTCTCGGATTGTTGGCACTGTTGGCAACGTTGGTAATGATACTTTCAACAATACTTCCTTCTGTTCCGGGTTTTTCTGCGGCCAATACTTTGTACACTCTTTTTTCGAGTACACGGGTTACACTATCTGTTTTCTTTACATCGGTTCCGGGAGGCATTTTAAGATATACATAAATAAAATTGGGGTCTCCGCTTGGGAAGAATGTAGCTTTGTTCCCTCTGGCCATCAGCAATGCCACTGATAACGGGAAGAGCAGGAACAATGAAACCAATGCCCAAACAGGGCGTTTGCCTTTCAAAATCCACCGCAGCATTTTTTCATACCGGTTCATCAGGCCTGGCAAAATCTTTTCCTGGAATATATGTATAATGCCCCTGAATACATACCTGTTGAGTACTGCCAGGATCATCATAAACAGGAGGAAGTTTGCAAAACCATGCGAACCTGCCAGGTGCAAAATTGCAGCAGTAATAATGGCTGTCCAGAACCACCACTTTTTAAAGATCAATTGTTTGGGTTCTTCATGCTCTTTTCCTTCGGGCTTCATAAAACTAACGGCAAAGACCGGGTTAAATATGAATGCCACGATCAATGATGCCGCCAATGTTAAAATGAGCATCGTTGGAAGGTAAATCATAAACTTACCAATGATGCCTTTCCAAAATAACAATGGGAAGAATGGGGCAAGGGTAGTAGCTGTTCCTGCGAGTACCGGAATGAAAACTTCTCCCGCTGCTTCTTTTGCACTTCTCACAATTGGGATCTTACCATTGTTGTAAATGCGATGTGTATTTTCAATCACAACAATGGCATCATCAACAATAATTCCCAGGCCAAACAACAGTGCAAACAGCACTATAAAGTTCAATGTTACTGGTGTGCCAATGATTGAATCGGCCACCGGTAAGAAAAGAAAAGCAACAAAAACACTCAGGGGAACACTTAATGCAACGAAGAATGCATTGGTTACTCCCATAAAGAACATCAATACAATGAGCACCAATACGAATCCGATGATGATTGTATTTACCAGATCGTTGAAGGAAGTGGCAGTTGCTTTACTCTGGTCGCCGGTGATGACTACTTTAAGGTCTTTGGGCAACTCTTCATTTTGCTGCATGGTAGAAACAATATTTTTGATCTTACCTGCAGCGGTAATCAGGTTCTCTCCGGCACGTTTTACGATGTTCAGTGTAACAACATTCTTGCCATCTAACCTGGCATAACTTTCTTTTTCTTTGATGGTGTCTTTCAGTTGGGCTATATCTTTCAGGTAAACAGTGGCGCCCTGTGCACTTGATTTTACTACGATATTTTGTAAGTCTAAAGCGCTGGTAAACTGCCCCCTTACTTTAAGTGTGCGCTTCATATCGCCCACTTCAATTAACCCGCCTGTGATATCGTTGTTCTCATACGATATGGCATTTTCAATATCTCGGAAACTGATCCTGGCTGCCTGCATTTTATAGGGGTCTACGTTTACCTGGATCTCCCTTTCTGGCGCCCCTACTATTTCGGCACGTGAAATTTCCGACAGCTCCTCAAATTTATCCTGCATCTTATCTGCGTACTCCTTCAGTTTTACGCCATCGTAATCACCGCTCACGTTTACAAACATGATGGGCATTTCACTGAATGCAAATTCCTGTACATTGGGCTGGGAAGTGAGGTCGTTGGGTAAATCGGTTTGTGCTTTGTCTATGGCATCTTTTACTTTCGTTTTGGCAAGATCTGTTTTTACATCTGTATCAAATTCTACAATGATCAAACTATAATCTGTTTGTGATACACTGTTGATTTTTTTTACTTTCGCCCCGCTGATCCCTTTTAATTGTTTCTCGATTGGCCTGGTAACCAGGTTCTCGATGTCTTTGGGTGAGTTCCCTACATACACAGTCGTGATACTGATGGTGGGCACAACAATATCGGGAAACTGCTCTTTGGGAAGCGTATTAAATTTAAACAAACCATATGCCGATATCAGGATGGCGATGATATATATAGCAGTACGGTTGTCTACCGACCAGCTGGTTGGCTTAAACTCCTTGAATTTGTCTTTTATTCCTTCGATAAAATTCATATAATTAGTTTTGTTGTGACTTCAACATGCCTGCTGCTTGAATGTAATTCAGAAAGCATGTATCGTACATCGTTAGTTAGTTCCAGGGCTGATTAGCTGGCCTTCATAGAGGTTCTGATAACCTTCGGTGATTAATGCTTCGCCACCAATGAGGCCGGTTTTTATTTCTACGATATCGCCATAGATTTCCCCGATATTGATGACTTTCTTGCGGGCTACAGATTTGCCATTGCTTGTTTTCTCGAGTACATATACATATTTATTTTTCTCATCGCTCTGAATGGTATTCACAGGAATGACAACGGCCTTATCTGCACTATAATCCATGATCTTCATAACAACCGATAAATCGGGTTTCAGCAATCCGCCGGTAGGGATTTTGGCCTCTGCCAGGAAACCCCTTTGCGTTGGATCAATGGATTGGCTGATCAGGGAAATACTGCTATTGATATTTTTACTGATATCGGGAATGTTTACAATCACCGGTGTCCCGCGTTGAACACGTGAAATATAATTTTCCGGGATGTTCGCAACAGCTTTCAGGCTGCTGGTGTTTACAATTTTGATTTGTGGCCCCATGCTGGTCATGCCAGTGAACGTTTCCCCAACCCGAATGTTTACAATATCTGCGATGCCATTTACATCACTGTACACATTGGCGGTATTCAGTTGTTCTACGGCTACTTTTACCTGCTCGTTTGCACTGCGTAACTGGTCTTCGAGGCTTTGAACATTGGTACGGGCTGTAATCAATTGTACTTCGGTTCCTATCCCTTTGTCCCATAAGTTTTTCTGGCGTTCGTAGATGTTCTTAGCATAACCGAGTTGTGTTTTGATCCCTTCTAATTGCTGGCGGGCAGCTACTACCGACTGGCGCTGGATGGCGTCATCCAATTTTAACAACAATTGCCCTTTGCGTACCTGTTGCCCTTCTTTTACAAATAACCCTTTTACTTGTCCGCCCATTCCGCGGGGAGAGATATAAGAGATGTTTTCTGCGTCTATTCTTCCTCGTAAGTCGATAAAGTGTTTAAAGTCCTGCACGGCAACAGGGGCGGTGGTTACCAGTCGCACTTTGGCTTCATTGGCGGCATTGCTGTCAATTTTCAATAGTACTTCCTGGAGTTTCCTGATTTCAGCGTCTTTTTTATTTTTTTCGTCTTTCAGTTTCTCTATGGCAGCTTTTGTATCATTGATTGCCGCATTGCCTTCTTTTTTCTGGGCTCCGCAAGCGGCCAATACAATGGCGAGTGAACCGATGGCAGTTATTTGAGTAATCTTTTTCATCGTTTTATAATTGGTTCTTGATTGTTATAGTTTTCCGGTGGCTTTGAGGAAATCAATTTTTGCAATGATGGCATCATAAAGTGCACCGTAATAATTGTTTTGGGCTACTTTGAGTTCGGTTTGCGCATTGTAAATTTCCTGGTTGCTTCCTAATCCCTGTTCGTATTTGAGTTTGGTGGTATTGTATACCTGTTCGGCCAGGGCCATGTTTTGTTTTTGGTTGTCCATGGTAGTCATGGCAGAACTCATATTGGTGCTGGCCTGGTAAATTTCATTGTCAATGGCGTTTTTCAATTGTTCCATTGAATTGTTTGTTTTCTCCAGTTCCAGTTTTGCTTTGTTTAATCTCGATCTTTTTGCAAACCCGTCGAATATGGGGACAGATATTTTTAATCCAACCAGTGAAATAGAAAACCACTGCCCGTCTCCGAAGAAATCGAACTTATTCCTTTGCGCATTTTTATTATAGCTGGCGAATGCAGCAATGGAAGGGAGGTAACTTAATTTGTACCTTCGGATATTATATTGGTTGAGTTTCTTTCCCAGTTCCAGCAATTGAAATTCTTTCCGTGCATTGTAGTTGGCGCTGCTGTCGAGCATATTTTGTTTGAGGTCCTGATCGCTCAATGTATCGGTGAGAACCAGTTTTTCTGTTTGGGGCATATTCATCAGGAACTTGAGCCCTGCGTTGCCAATGCTCAGCTGGTTTTCAATTTTGATCTTCTCGGTACGTAAGTTATTGAGCTGTACATTTACTTTATCTACATCCAGTTTTTCGGCAAAACCATTTTTGAAAATCTCTTTGGTGTCGTTGAGTAATTTTTCGAAGCGCTCAATATTTGCGTCTATGGATCCCAGTTGTTTCTTGCCTACCACCAGCTGGTAATAGATTTTTTGTACATTAACATTGATCTGTTCTTTGGTAACCTCGGCCTGCTTCTCAGCAAACTTCATAGCAGTGTTCCTTGCCTGCAGGCCTACAAACACTTGTCCGTCGAACAAAAGTTGCGAAAGTTCAAAACCGCCTGTTGCATTGTACTTCGTTCCAAACCTTAATGGAATAAACGTGCCGGGGGTACCTCCCGTAAATTCAGCCGGAATGAGGCTGGTGGGGATATCCAGGTAATCGTTCAATGTAAATGATCCATTCAGTTGCGGGAATGCAGCCGAGGTAATTTCACGATTGGTTTGTTTTTGAAGTTTGATATCTACCAGGGCATTTTTCACCTGGGTAGCATTTTTCATAGCATAGTCAACGGCCTGTTGTACAGAAAATTCGTTGGTTTTTTGCTCCTGTGCCTGTGCAATAGCCGACATCGTTACCAGCACTGTGAGCAGTTTGATTCGTTTGATTAACTTAATTCGTTGCATCTTCCAGTTGTTTTTTAATTCTGTTCTGTTGATATTTCAAAACCATCTTGTGGCCCTTTTGGGTAACCAGGCCGAACAGAAAATGAATAGTGACTTCTTCTTGTATTTCCACCAAATTGGCTTTTACTTTGGTATGAAACTCGGGGTTGAAAGGAATCACAATACTTTCTACCCGGTACCTGGCGAGTACATCCACCCTTAGGTCGGGCCGGTATAATTCCTCTTTAATGCCCCTTTGCATATTGCTGCGCATCACACCATACAGGTAATCGTTTTTGTGCTGCGAGAATTTCCTGTATGCGCCCGGATAATACTTCTGCATATCAAACAACAGGGAAGGATTCATAGAACTAAACATCACCTGCATCATATCCATGGCCAGAAATATCTCATGAACAGCATTTTCGGCACGGCTCCTGTCTACATCACACACCATTTGATTCGTATTTATCACAGAGCCAACCACTTCTTCCACCAATTGGTCTTTGTCGGCATAATATTGATAAATGGTCTTCTTGCTCATGCCCAGGCTGTTGGCAATATCATCCATGCTAACACTTTTAAGCCCGTATTGCATAAACAGGTCATGTGCCTGTTTGAGGATCCTTTTACCGGTGTCTGTTAATGCTGTCATAGCGGGCACAAAACTATGGAAACTTTTCAAGTTGCCAAAGTTTCCATCCATTTAATTTGCCATTCATACCAATTTTATAAGCGTCTAAACAAAGGGCGCAATCCGCCTATTAGAGTTACATTTGCTTATAAAACATACGGTTATGACACAATCTTTTCAGTATAAAAAGCTATTGCAGTATTTTTTCCAGGGTTTGCTGATACTTGCACCTGTTGCAATTACTTTTTATGCTTTTTACTGGGTAGTGTCGGGAATTGATGGACTGATACCCATTTTTACATTCACCGATGAAAAAGGCAATGTGCATGTGCAGAACTATGGCGTGGGCTTTGTCGTGATCATTTTAGTGATCATTGTTATTGGTTATTTCAGTTCATTTTTTATCACTGGCCGTATCGTAAGCTTTACAGATAAAGTGATGCAGAAAATGCCAGGCATCAAGCATGTATATACCACCACCAGGGACTTTTTTGAAGCGTTTACAGGCGACAAAAAGAAATTTACCCATAATGTACTGGCAAATGTAGACGACAACGATGTATGGAGGGTAGGGTTCATTACGGCAGAAGATATGGCCGAGTTTGGTTTAAAAGATTATGTGGCAGTGTATGTGCCCATGGCGTATTCGGTTGCAGGCAATGTATATATCATACCCAGGTCGCGTGTAAAAGACATTACACATATCAGCAGTGCGCAAACGATGAAATTCGCCGTGAGTGGCGGTGTAACCTTAATTGAAGAAGAAGAAAAGAAATAGGCATTGTAGAAATGTTTTTTTCTGATTTGGCTATGCTGATTTCAACCTTTCCACATCCTGAAGGACATGTACCTTGCTGTAATAAGCAATGGTATGGGGCGTTTGCTGATTAAACTACTTCTTATCTTAATTTGTGTGCTCATTCATTCGGGCGCTTATTGTTGGGGCTTCTTTGCACATAAGAAGATCAATTACCTGGCCGTATTCCTGCTCCCGCCCGAAATGATGAGCCTCTATAAACAACACATTGTATATATTTCCGAACATGCTGTTGATCCCGATAAACGGCGTTATGCAGTTGCCGATGAAGGGCCCAGGCATTATATTGATATTGATCATTATGGCGAATATCCCTATCCGTTACTTCCCAGGCGGTGGGATAAAGCAGTAGAAAAGTATTCGGCAGATACATTGAAAACCTATGGTATTGTTCCCTGGCATATTCAAACCATGCTTCACAGACTTACAGGTGCATTTCAACGCAAAGACCTGCCTGCCATTTTAAAGAACAGCGCAGAAATTGGGCATTATTTAGCCGATGCACATGTGCCCTTACATGCCTGCAGCAACCACAATGGACAGCACAGCAACCAAAAAGGGATCCATGGTTTTTGGGAAAGCCGAATCCCCGAATTGGTAGCAGAAAAGGAGTTTGATTTTTTTATTGGAAAGGCAGCTTACCTCTCCGATCCCGGTGCATTCATCTGGGACAGGGTTTTGGAAAGCGCACTGGCAGCCGATTCAGTGCTTTCGATCGAGCGCCAGTTGCACCGCCAATTTCCAGAAGATCAGAAATATGCGTTTGAGGATAGGAATGGCATCACCATACGTCAATATTCCACCGCCTATACGTATGCTTACCATCACCTGCTCAATGGTATGGTGGAAAAAAGAATGCGTGCTTCCATTTTTGCCATAGCGAGTTGCTGGTATACCGCTTGGGTGAATGCTGGCCAGCCCAGTTTGAAGGAACTTTCCAAAAAAAGAATTGCAGCCGGCCAGCTACAAGCGCAGGATTCATTGCAGCAGTTGTGGAAAGCGGGTTCCAGGATGATCGGGCGGGAAGAATAACCCATTTGGGGGAGAGGGGCCTGCGTTTCAATTTATTGCTACCCTGCAGCATATTTTCATACCTTTGCGGCTTAATTTTTGAAATGGAAAGGGCTTCGTTCACTACCGCACCTACATCAGCATACATACATAATTTCAATGCAGGGCCATCGATACTTCCCAAAGAAGTGTTTGAGCAGGCGGCTGCTGCCGTACTTAATTACAACGATGCTGGATTATCTATTCTGGAAATGGGCCACCGGACACCCGAATTTACGGCCATTATGGAAGAAGCCCGGGCATTGGTAAAAGAACTGATGAAGCTGGATGACGATCACCAGGTATTGTTTCTTCACGGTGGCGCATCCACGCAGTTCATGCAGGTGCCCATGAACCTGCTCGATCCCAAAGACACGGTAGCTTATGCCGATACCGGTGTATGGAGCAGCAAGGCAATTAAAGAAGCTAAATTGTTTGGAAAGGTAGAAGTGGTTTGTTCATCGAAGGATAAAAATTACAGTTACATTCCGGGTGATTTCGCCGTGCCCAATGACGCACGCTATTTTCATATTACCACCAATAATACGATTTATGGAACGCAATGGCCAACGATCCCACGTACCAGCAATATTATGGTGGCCGATATGAGCAGCGATATCCTTAGCAGGGAAATTGATTTCAATGCGTTCGGGCTCATATATGCAGGCGCACAAAAGAATATGGGGCCGGCCGGTGTAAACCTCGTGGTTGTAAATGAGCAAATCCTTGGAAAAACGAAAAAGACGATCCCAACCATCATGGATTACCGCAACCATATTGCGGAAGGAAGTATGCTCAATACGCCGCCGGTGTTTGCTGTATATGTTTGTTTGCTTACCCTGCGCTGGCTGAAGGCACAGGGAGGGGTGGCCGCCATTGAAAAAAGGAATAACCAAAAAGCGGCCCTGTTGTATAACGAAATCGATCAGAATGAACTGTTTACAACAACGGTAGTAAAACAGGACCGCAGTAAAATGAATGTATGCTTCACCATGAAAGACCCTTTACTCGAAAAACCTTTCCTGGATTATGCAAAGCAAAACGGAATCATGGGGATCAAAGGGCATCGTTTATCGGGTGGTTTCAGGGCCTCTTTATATAATGCAATGCCTTTAAGCAGTGTAGAAGTACTGGTAGAAGTGATGCAATCCTTCAAAAAACTGGCTGTTTAAGAAATATTCGTCAATCATAAAAAAATAAGCTTGGCAGGTAAAGATTATTTTTGCCGGGCATTAACCAGAATATTCGCATGGTAACAATTTCTCCCTTTAAAGCCCTTCGCCCCGAAGCGCATCTTGCACGCCAGGTAGCTTCCAGGCCTTACGATGTGCTCAACAGCAAAGAAGCGAAAGTAGAAGCCCAGGGCAACCCTTCTTCTTTTTTACATGTTACGAAGAGCGAAATTGATTTGCCCGAATCAGTAGATATTCACTCACAGAAAGTATATGATAAGGCAAAAGAAAACCTGCAGGCTTTCATCAGCCGTAATATTTTGTTCAGGGAAAGTAAACCTTGTTATTACATATACAGGCTCATTATGAATGGCCGAAGCCAAACGGGCTTGGTGTGCGGAAGTTCTGTAGATGATTATGAAAATGGCCTCATAAAAAAACATGAGTTCACCCGACCTGAAAAAGAACTAGACAGGATCAACCATATTAAAACCACCGGCGCACAAACCGGCAATGTATTTCTTGCTTATAAGAATGTAGATGCCATTGACGAATTAATTGAAAAATGGACTGGCAAAAACCCACAGTACGATTTTGTGGCAGAAGATGGTATTCAGCACAGCATATGGATTGTGAATGATGATAAAGTCATCAAAAAAATCACCGATCTTTTTAAAACGCAGGTCCCCTGCACGTACATAGCCGATGGTCATCACCGGGCCGCATCTGCCGCCAAAGTGCGCAGTGCATTGGGCAAAAAAGCTACCGAACATGCCGATTATTTCCTAACCACTTTATTTCCTTCCAACCAGTTGGCAATCCTGGAGTATAACAGGGTGGTGAAAGACCTTCCGGGAATGTCGGAAGCGGATTTTCTTACTGCATTGGCAGAAAAGTTCAGCATCGAGAAAAAAGACAAGGCTTACCGCCCCGAAGCGTTGCATCATTTTGGGCTTTATATTTCCAAACAATGGTACAAGCTGGTATCCAAACCGGGTACTTACTCCGAAGATCCTATTGGGGTGTTGGATGTTACGGTTTTGCAAAACAATATACTCGACCCGCTTCTGGGGATCAAAGACCAGCGAACCGATAAACGTATAGATTTTGTGGGTGGGATACGTGGTTTGGAAGAATTGGAAAAAAGGGTAGACAGTGGCGATATGCAGCTCGCAATCAGCCTTTACCCGGTTAGCATCCAACAGCTTTTTGATATTGCCGATAGCGGAAATGTAATGCCACCCAAAAGCACCTGGTTTGAACCCAAACTGCGTGACGGGTTGCTTACCCATCTCATCGATTAACATCACAATTTCGTGTAGGCGTTACGTGTAGGAATGCTGAGTAGGTACCTGATCTGAAAAAGGATGTAATTATCAATATGGTACGTTGTATTTTTCTTGTTGCTTTTCTATTGGGCATGGCGTTGCATGTTTCTGCTCAGGATCCTGTGCAGGTGCATGAAACAGCCCGTAGTTTTATGCGGCAGAACGACTATGCCAATGCTGTGCTGGTGCTCAACCGGGGCTTGCAGGTTTCCCCCGGGAATGTTCCCATGCTCAAAGACCTCTCGCTTTGCTATTATTTTCAGGGCGACCATGGTAACACTTTGCAAACAATTTTACCCCTACTCAATACCGATAGTGCCGATGACCAATGTTACCAGATTGCATGCAATGCCTATAAAGAGCAGGGTAAACTGAAAGATTGCGAAAAGCTGCTGAAGAAGGGGCTTAAAAAATTCCCACTTAGCGGTGCCCTCTACAATGAAACGGGTGAATTGCTTTGGGGAAAACAGGATTATGATGCTATTCAGTATTGGGAGAAGGGAATTGAAAAAGACCCATCTTATTCTAAAAATTATTACAATGCTGCCAGGTATTATTACCTTACTACCGATAAGGTTTGGAGTATCCTGTACGGAGAAATTTTTGCTAATATGGAACCCCAAAGCAGCAAAACACCAGAGATCAAAGAAATTTTGCTGAATAGCTATAAAAAATTATTTGCCGAAGCTTCCATACTTGCACCAGCCAAAGAAAAAAATGGCTTTACAAAGATGTTCTACCGAACGATGGGAAAACAATCAGGCTTGTTGAGCCAGGGCCTTGACATGGAATCCCTCCTGATGATAAGGGCAAGGTTTATATTAGAATGGGCCGAAAAAGAACAAGCTCAATATCCCTTCAGGTTATTTGAATACCAGCAACAACTGTTGCGGGAAGGTTTATTTGAAGCTTACCAGCAATGGTTATTTGGGCCATCGCAGAATCTGGCAGCCTTTCAAAGCTGGACTAAAAGCCATCCGCAGGAATATAACCAGTTCCTGAACTTTCAGCGGGGACGTTTGTTTAAAATGCCAACCGGGCAATACCACAAATAATTTTTTTCAATGTTTAAACATTGAAATGGTATTTTTATTATATTTGCGCTATAAAATTTAAAAACATGAAAAAATTATTCTTTTATGCAGCTACAGCGGCTGTAATGGTAGCTTGTAACAATGCTCCGAAAGCCGACAGTGCGGCAACTGAAGAGAAAAAAGAAGTAGCACAATCAACAGGTGCTTCATATGCAACAACAGATGCATCAATGATTACCTGGACGGGTTCTAAGCCTACCGGTAGCCATAGCGGCACTTTTAAATTGAAGGAAGGCTCGTTTAGTGTAGACAATAACAATGTTACCGGCGGAAGTTTTGTGATCGATATCAATTCATTGAATAACCAGGACCTAGCTGCTGATGCCGAAAACAAAGGCAAACTGGAAGGCCATTTGAAAAGTCCGGATTTCTTTGATGTAGCGAAATACCCAACGGCAAAATTTGAAATCACTTCCGTGGCGCCATTTGTAGCAGACAGTAGCAACAAAGACATTATCATGAAGGATGCCACCCATACCATCAGTGGGAACCTCACATTGAAAGACAGCACAAAGAACATTTCGTTCCCAGCTCGTGTAACCATTGATGCAAATACCATCAGTGCTGCAGCCGATTTCAACATCGACCGTACCTTATGGGGCATGAACTATAAAGGGCCAGGCAACCCGCAGGATTGGTTTATCAGCAAAACCGTAAACCTGAAATTGTCGCT
>JBPOHG010000007.1:0-33570 GCA_052035835.1 Bacteroidota bacterium
GTACATCGGTTGTCATTGCACACCGCTTAAGTACGATCCGCCATGCCGATGAAATTATAGTTTTGCAAAAAGGAGAAATTGTTGAAAGGGGCACGCATGAAAGCCTCATCAGCCAAAACGGATTTTACCGCCGCCTGGTAGAAATGCAGGAAGTAAAATAGCAGGTCATAGAAATCAACGCAGATAACATCATTCATTAAGTTAAGTGCAATTAAAAACGGGGATGTTTCACATTCCCGTTTTTAATATCTGGAAACAATTTTATTATTTCACGATACCCATTTTTGCTTCAATGCTCAGGGTAGCATGCGGAACCGCCCTTAACCTTGCTTTATCGATCAATTTACCAGTAACGCGGCAAATACCATAGGTTTTATTCTCGATGCGCATAATGGCTTTTTCGAGGTGGTCGATAAAAGTGATCTGCCGGCTGGCCATCTGGCTCAATTGCTCACGTTCCATGCTGAGGCTGCCATCTTCCATTGTCATATACCTGTTTTCACTTTCATCACCGCCCATTTCGTCCTTACGTGTGATCAAACCCTGCAGGTAATTAAGCTCTTTTTTGGCTGCTTCCAGCTTTCGCTGGATCAAATCCCTGAATTCATTCAGTTCAACATCGGTGTAACGTACCAAAGGTGCACCCGGGTCAGATTTTGCCTGGTCGAGCACCGATTTGGTAAAATCGGGCTGGTACTTGCGGGCAGTTTTGGTGGCAATTTTTGGAAGAACCACTGGTTTGGCAGGTGTAATTTTAATGTCTTTCGGATTCTTAGCTACCACTTTAGCCGGACTTTTCACCGGTTCTTTGGCGGCTGGTTTTTTTTCTTCTGGTTTTTTAGCCATGGGCTTTTCTACCGGCTTTTGAACAGCTACCGGTTTTTTAGGCGCTGGTGTTGGTTGAGGTTTAGCAGGAGCCTTGGCAATAGGTTTAACTGCTGCTTTTGGTTTGGCTACCGGTACCGGGGCCTTTTTAGGGGCTGGTTTTGCAGGAGCCGCTTTCTTAGCTACAATAGTTGGTTTGGCTGCTTTTTTAGGAGCAGGTTTAGCAGGTGCTTTGGCAACCGGTTTTTTTGCAGCAGGTTTTGCAACTGCCTTAGGGGCAGGTTTGGCCGCTTTCTTCACAGGGGCTGCTTTTTTAGGAGCAGGCTTTGCGGGTGCTTTGGCCGGAGCTGGTTTTTTTGCAGCGGGCTTTGCTGCTGGTTTTTTGGTTGCCATATTAGTTACTTTTTTTAAGAACGTGAACGGTTAAAGAAACATCGTTTACCTCTATGGGTGTTCCCGTGGGAATTTTAGCATTAAAATCAAGGGAATCTGCTAAAATTTCGCGGCAAATATAGTCTTTAAATTCAATTAAAGACGATTGCAGCGCCGCATTTTCACTGACGGTCACCGCTATGCGGTCGGTAAGCTCAAATCCACTGTCCTTGCGGATATTTTGGATCCGGTTTACAAATTCACGGGCATTCCCTTCGTGTTGAAGTGCTTCATTGATACTGATATCGAGGGCAACGGTGAGCGCCCCTTTTCCGGCAATTTCATATCCTGGTATTTCGTCGGTTTGTATCTCCAGGTCTTCTGCAGTGATTACGATGGGGTCTTCCCCTTTCGCAACTTCAGCCGGATTGAGGATGAATTCCGACTGCAGCACCTGCTCAATTTGCGTATTGTTGAATTTTTCGATTTCGGCAGCCGCCCATTTCATTTTTGGCCCCAGTTTTTTGCCCAATGTTTTGAAATTGGCTTTGGCTTTTTTGCGGATAAAATCGTTGGACGCATCCAGGATATCAACCTCTTTGATGTTCGTTTCTGCTTTTATAATGTCGGCAGCCAGTTGAATATTGGCGGCCATATTTTCATCCATTGCAGGTATAAATACTTTTTGCAGTGGCTGGCGCACTTTTATATTCACTTTCTTACGCAAGGATAAGATAAGTGAAGAAGCATCCTGTGCCAATTGCATCCTTTGTTCGAGGGAATGGTTAATGGCATTTTCTTCGATGGCCGGGAACCTCGTATGGTGCACAGAGGTTTCTGTAAACCGGTTGGTTACGTTGTTAAGGTTGCCAAATAACCAATCGGCAAAGAAAGGGGCGATGGGTGCAATCAACTTACTCAGCGTTTCAAGGCACTCGTATAATGTTTGGTATGCACATTGTTTATCGTGTTCGTATTCCCCTTTCCAGAAGCGGCGCCTGCACAAACGTACATACCAATTGCTCAGTTGAGCGTCTACGAAATCCTCGATGGCCCTGCCAGCTTGTGTGGGTTCATATGCATCGAGGTTTTCCTGCACCGTTTTGATGAGGGTATTGAGGGAAGAGATGATCCACTTGTCAATCTCCGGCCTTTTTTCTAATGGGATATAGGATTCCTTGAATGTAAATCCATCTACGTTTGCATATAAAGCAAAGAACTGGTAGGTGTTGTAGAGCGTCCCGAAAAATTTGCGTTGTACCTCACGGATACCTTCTTCATCAAATTTTAAACTATCCCATGGTGATGCGTTGGTGATGAGGTACCAGCGGGTTGCATCTGCACCATATTGGTTGATGGTAACAAACGGATCTACCACATTGCCCAGCCTTTTACTCATTTTATTACCGGCTTTGTCGAGCACCAGCCCGTTGCTCACTACGGTTTTGTATGCCACACTATCAAACAACAGTACCGCAAGTGCATGCAAAGTGTAAAACCACCCGCGGGTTTGGTCTACACCCTCCGCAATAAAATCTGCCGGAAAGTTTTGTTCAAATGTTTCTTTGTTTTCAAAAGGGAAATGCCATTGTGCATAAGGCATGGCGCCACTATCGAACCAAACATCAATCAGGTCGGCCACCCGTTTCATTGGTTTCCCCGAATCGCTCACCAGGGTGATATCATCTACATAAGGTTTGTGTAAATCGAGTATGCCTTCATGTAAGTAATGGGTATTGGTATCGCCACCCAACTGTGCAGCTGCTTTACGTATTTCATCATTCAGTTCTGCAACAGACCCGATGCATTTCATTTCTTCACCGTCTTCCGTTTTCCAGATGGGGAGTGGTGTACCCCAGTAGCGGCTGCGGCTGAGGTTCCAGTCAACCATATTTTCTAACCAGTTCCCAAAACGGCCTGTGCCGGTACTGGCGGGTTTCCAGTTGATGGTATTATTCAGTTCAACCATCCGGTCTTTGGCCGCAGTGGTTTTAATGAACCATGCATCCAGCGGGTAATAAATGATGGGTTTATCGGTACGCCAGCAATGCGGATAATTGTGTTCGTATTTTTCTACTTTAAAAGCACGGTTTTCTTTTTTCAGCTTTACTGCGATGTCAACATTTACATCAGCATAAGCCGCATCATCCTTGTAATTCTTCACGTAGCGGCCAGCGAATTCTCCCACACCATCTACAAATTTCCCCTGCCGGTCTACCAGGGTTAGGATACCCAGGTTATTTTTCTTTCCAACCCTAAAATCATCGGCACCAAAAGCAGGCGCAGTATGTACGATACCGGTACCGTCTTCGGTAGTAACAAAGTCGCCGGTAATTACCCTGAACGGATCAGCATCCGGGGTTTCTTCCCTGATTTTATCCATGCTATTGGCATCAAATGGCAGGAGTTGCTCATAGCGTAAACCTTCCATTTCTTTGCCTTTAATGGTATGTTTAATGCTCCATGGTATGAGTTTATCGCCTTCTTTGTATTCTTCGGCAGGCAGGTTTTCTGCTTCAGCTTTAAAATACTTCAACAACAATGGTTTGGCGAGTATTACGTGAACAGGTAAGAAAGTATATGGGTTAAATGTTTGAACAACTACATAATCAATATCAGCCCCCACTGTAAGGCCGAGATTGCTTGGAAGCGTCCATGGAGTGGTTGTCCACGCCATGAAATAAATATCTTCTTTGTTTAATTTGTTGAACAAGCGGGTAGATTGCTCATCCCAAACGGCTTTAAACATCACAACGGCACTCGTATCTTTCACATCTTTATAAGTGCCAGGCTGGTTGAGTTCATGTGAGGAAAGCCCGGTACCTGCTGCGGGGGAATAAGGCTGAATACTCACGCTTTCATAGAGGTACCCCTTTTTAAACAATTCACTGAGGCACCACCAGAGGGTTTCTATGTAATCGTTCTCAAATGTTACATAAGGTTTCTTAAGGTCTACCCAATAGCCCATTTTGCGGGTAATATCATCCCATTTGTCTTTGTATTGCATCACCACTTCCCGGCATTTGAGGTTGTAGTCCTCGATGGTTATTTTTTTGCCGATGTCTTCTTTTGTGATGCCCAGTAATTTTTCAACGCCCAGTTCTACCGGTAGCCCGTGGGTATCCCAGCCACCTTTTCGTTTCACCTGGAAGCCCTGCATGGTTTTGTACCGGCAAACGAGGTCTTTCAGGGTGCGGGAGATTACATGATGGATACCTGGCATGCCATTGGCGCTTGGCGGGCCTTCATAAAATACGAAAGGTGGTTGCCCTTCGCGGAGCGATACGCTGTTTTCAAATGCCTGGGCGGCATCCCATTGCTGTAATATTTCCTGGCCGATTGCCGGCAATTGAAGCTGCTGGTATTCCCTGTATTTGGCTGACATATGATTGATTTCCCTGTGAAGGGCTGAAAAAATAAGGGTGCAAAGTTAACAAATTGCTGTCAAAAACAGGGCGTAATCAGGTGGTAAAAATGGGGAAGGTTAATTGCATAAAAATAGTGAAATACAAAAACCACCACCCGGCCATTTCTGCTTCATCCTTAACTGGGTTGGGCTACATTGGATACATTTTTCCCAGCCATGAATTACAACATGCAAACAGTGCTGGATTAAATCATATTTTTTGCCTCAAATATCCTAAAAATCAGTGCTTGGCATAATATTCGCTAAGAGTTGCATGTTAGGCCAATACTAAAAAGTTCGTTTTATGAAAATGAGTTTGATACTGATGCTAGTGCTGATAGCCGGCTCTCCGGCGATGGCTCAGCAAAAGAAATCAACGAAAGTAGTTGCCCCGGTTGTTCAGGTGCCTGAACAGGTGCATGCAACTTTTAAAAATCAATTTGCCGTTGCAGAAAATGGCCAGTGGAAAAAGACCTACAGAGGCAATTATGTTGCCGAGTTTACCAATGCTAATCAACAGGGTCAGTCGGTAGAATATGATGAGGCTGGGAAAGTTTTGAAAAACAAAATTATTTATCAGCCCGATCATATCCCCCAGGAAGTGAATACTGCGCTTAAAACATCGTATGAAGGCGCCATTGTTAAGGAGTGCGTGCGAATCGAATTACCTGGTATTAAGCCATATTACAAAGTAAAAATGGCCGATGCTGCCAATATAGAAAAAGAATTATTGATCAGTGAAGAAGGAACCATTAGTGAGTAAAGTTTTTTTGCTGGTTTAGGGTTTTATTAGGGTAAAACGGGAGTATTCTTACTCCTGTTCTTGTTTGTCCGTACGTTTTGAAAGTGTCCCGCTTTAAAATCTGGTGTTTGTGAAAAAGAAATGAAGTGCAGCACGGCTGTTCAGGCAGAAATTCTTACAAGCACATATAAGCAATCCAAACGGGTTGCTTTTTCTTTTCCATCTTCGTAAATGCAATTCCCGATCGGGCATACAAACAAAAGTTTACTTATCCATCTTTATCAAAAGAATACCATGTGTGAGTTTATAACCTGGTTTCATGATGAAAAGGTTGGGTATATCACCGAGTGTGAACAATGTAACCGGATAAAGCTGGCTTTCGGCAACTTCCTATTCAGTTTTAATGATGAAGAGTTTGATCTGTTTGTGGCTTATATCGCCAAGAGGGCTGGTAAAGTATTAGCGGAAAAAGCTGATATGTGTACCAGGAACCAAGTTTTGCCTGGAAGCAGTTCCTTATTGAGCATTTTGTTGAGCGGCAGTGAGTTGTTGGGTTTGCACAAAATGGTTGATTATGCTGATACAGAAAGGCGTTGCGTTGCTATGAAAAAACTATTCGAAAGATAATGTGGAAATATCATACGGGAGATGTATGTACATTTCCCACATAGTATTTATTTTAATTATGCATGAGCAGTTCGCAGGGTTTGATACCTGTGTGTTTTTTAAATGCCGTGCTGAAATGTGAGATGGAAGAATACCCCAGCATAAGAGATACTTCTGTTACGCTCAATCCTTTGTCGTATAAAAGGTATTTAGCGTGTTCCATACGCTGGCTTTGATAAAAATCAAATATCGTTGTGCCAAATATTTCCTTGAAGCCTTTCTTAAGATAACATTCGTTGATGGCCACTTTACGGCTAAGTGCTTTAATGGTGATGGGTTCGCCAATATGCTGCAACAGGATTTCCCTGGCACGAATGATCTTTTCCCTGTCGGCTTCGTTTGAGAGGAATTTGCATTGAAAGCCCAGTTCTTCTTTTTCGCCCAACATACAATCGGTACTGTATAAAAAAAGAATCTGCGTTTGGGCGTTGATGAAGATATTTTCGAGTGTATCTGTATAATTATGGTTCAGCAGGGCCTCTATGGCCATTCTTGTTTTGCTGCAAAGGGGCAACATCTTCGAAAAAGACGTTTCATGGGTAAATGATACTACTTTGTCGGTAAGTGTTTCGGCCGTTTTATGTGCCTTGGCAAACTGCTGAAGATAAGTGGGGGAAAATGAAAAACTCAACACATCTACACTGTCTATTTTCTCAATACAGGTTTTGGATTCGCTATACTGGCAATAATTACATTCAGACTGTTTCTGCCTGCAATATACATTGCCCGTAACACAGAATTTAAGCTCAAGGTAATTGGCTCCCGGGTCATTCTTTTCATAATGATAAACCAACACCCCCGTGTCCTCCATATTCCAGGTAGGTTGTTTGCGGTACCGGCGAATCGTATAAGTCACCGAACCGGGAACCTGTCGTACAACCTCCTGCAGGATATCCATTTCTTCCTGCAAAAGGGGCTGTTTTTGAGCGAGTTCCAGTATGTTGGCTGAATTATTCATTGAAAAATTTCGATACAAAGATACAAAAGCCTGGGGATTCGCCAATTCATTGTTCAACTTTGTGGTAATTATTACAATTGTATTACAAACTTCAAACCCTTTCTGTTCAGTTGTTAACCAGCAGGCAGATGGGACGCTTTTTTCGCGTTTTTTTGCTGGTATAAATTGTTGAAAACCCCTTTAAAATAAACCCTTTTTACTTTCGGTAAACCCCTGATTTGTGGTATATTTGCAGGATGGTGATTTTTATTCACTTTAAAGAGATTTTGAAGCATTTATGAGCACAGAAACAGTAGAAGTTCCCACCCAGGCCACGAATGGCTACAGCGCAGACAGTATACAGGTTTTAGAAGGTTTGGAAGCAGTACGGAAACGTCCTGCCATGTATATCGGCGATATCAGTGTTAAAGGGTTGCACCACCTCGTGTATGAAGTGGTAGACAATTCCATTGATGAGGCCCTGGCGGGATATTGCAAAAATATCAGTGTAACGATTAATGAGGATAATTCTATTACGGTGCAGGATGACGGCCGCGGTATCCCTACTGGTATGCATACCAAGGAAAACCGGAGCGCCCTGGAAGTGGTAATGACAGTGTTGCACGCGGGCGGTAAGTTCGATAAGGGTTCTTACAAGGTTTCGGGTGGTTTGCATGGGGTGGGTGTGAGTTGTGTGAATGCCCTCAGTACAAAATTGCATGTAACCGTAAAAAGGGAAGGAAAAACCTTTGAACAGGAGTATGCTACCGGCATACCTCAATATCCGGTGAGGGAGATTGGAACCGCAGATACAACGGGTACAAGGGTGCAGTTTTGGCCCGACGGGAGCATTTTTACCGTTACCGAATACAATAAAGAAATCCTCGAAGGCAGGTTAAAAGAACTGGCTTTCCTCAACCGCAAGATCACTATTTCCCTCACCGATCTCAGGGAAAAGGATGAGCAGGGAAATGTTTACAGCAAAACATTTTATAGTGAAGGGGGAATCGTTGAGTTCGTTGAAACGATTGATAAGAATGCCAACCGTGCCCCATTGATCCCACGCACGATTTATTGTGAGGGCCTTGATGAAAAAAGCAATGTGGCTGTAGAAGTAGCAATGATCTACAATGCCAGCTATCAGGAGCATATTTTCAGCTATGTAAATAATATCAATACGATTGAAGGGGGTACTCATGTGGCCGGATTCCGCCGCTCTATTACCCGCGTTTTTAAAAGCTATGGCGATAAACAGGGAATGTTTGAGAAAGCCAAAGTAGCCATTGAAGGGGATGACTTCCGGGAAGGTATTTCGGCGATCATTTCCGTAAAAGTACCCGAACCTCAGTTTGAAGGGCAAACCAAAACCAAACTGGGGAACAGTGAGGTGATGGGTATTGTAGATACAACACTCAGCCGCGTATTGGAAGCATACCTGGAAGAAAATCCCCGGGAAGCCAAAACCATTATCCAAAAAGTGATCCTGGCTGCGCAGGCCCGGGCTGCGGCTAAGCGTGCCCGTGATATGGTACAACGCAAAAGCGTTTTAGTAGGGGGTGGATTACCTGGTAAACTGGCCGATTGCTCAGAAAAAGATCCGGGTAAATGTGAATTGTTCCTGGTGGAAGGGGATTCGGCAGGTGGTACAGCCAAGCAGGGCCGCGACCGTAGTTTTCAGGCCATATTGCCATTGAGGGGTAAAATCCTCAACGTAGAAAAAGCCATGGAGCATAAAATCTACGACAATGAAGAGATCCGTAATATGTTTACGGCACTAGGGGTTAAAATAGGAACAACAGAAGATGCAAAAGCACTGGATATTTCCAAGCTTCGCTACCATAAACTGATCATCATGACCGATGCTGATGTAGACGGAAGCCACATCGCCACCCTTATCCTCACTTTTGTATTCCGCTACATGAAAGAACTGGTTGAACAAGGCTATATCTATATTGCACAACCACCTTTATACCTCGTAAAAAAGGGCAAAGACCAGGAATATGCATGGAATGATGAAGAAAGAAAAGGATTGATTTCCAGGTTCGGACAGGGAAAAGACGAATCTGTAACCACGCAGCGATACAAAGGTTTGGGTGAAATGAATGCCGAGCAATTGTGGGAAACAACCATGAATCCTGCCACCCGAACACTAAAGCAGGTGACCATAGATAACCTTACTACAGCTGATGGTGTTTTCAGTATGTTGATGGGTGACGAGGTTCCGCCCCGTCGCGAATTCATTGAAAGCCATGCAAAATATGCCCGAATTGATGCCTAACCACTTTAAATCTCCACAGCCTGTGGAGAGATAAAAGGCAGGGTATTTGCTATCTACAGGTATTTTTAGGTAGTTTGTAGCAGAAGCAGGGATTGCCCTATTTTTTAATTATAAATTTTATTCAAATGTCAAAAATGTTAACAGCCTATTGCATGAAAACCAAAGAGAAAGATGTTCCCATGCAGGATGCAGTGATCACCAAAACTTCTCGTGGTGGATATATGGCTCAGGGTCACGACGGTAAAGGAAATAAAATGACCACCATGCTGGCCGAAGCAAAAGCACTGGAAGCTATCAAGGATGGCGTGGCTAAAAAAGGCTGGGACTAATTTTTACAAAATGATTTGAAGATCGCCGTTCTAAATAGAACGGCTTTTTTTATGCTTTGGCTGTTGTCAATACCAATGACCTTACCGACTGTAACATTCGGTTGATGAAATCAAACAGTGTTGTCATGTCATTGATATCTTCTACCACCAGGATCCCGTTTTTTCCTACTTGTTTGAGTTTGGCTTTGTTAGTTCCGGTTTGCAGGTAATATAAAATTGCATTAAATGTATCGCTCTGAAAATAGGGTGATTCGGGGTTGCTCACAAAGAAACATTTGAGCGTTTCATTCTTCAGCAACATTTTTTCGAAACCAAGTTCAACTGCCATTTTA
This sequence comes from Bacteroidota bacterium, assembly GCA_052035835.1. GTDB lineage: Bacteria > Bacteroidota > Bacteroidia > Chitinophagales > Chitinophagaceae > Ferruginibacter. The sequence goes on from JBPOHG010000007.1 coordinate 9,888, forward strand.
CGGCAGCGGACTGTCTTAAACAAGTCTTCAGCTTCCGGAGGAACAGGGCCAAAACGATCCTGCAATTCGTGGTGGAAATCCTGCAGGTCTTGTTCTGTTTCGCAATTATCCAATCGAGCATACAAGCTTAAACGTTCGGTAATGCTCTCTACGTAACTATCAGGAATCAGTATTTCAAGGTCGGTATCAATGCTGCAATCTTTTACAAAATCATCCTGCTGGCTGATCTCTTCTTTGAACAGGTCCCTGAATTCTTTTCGCTTCAACTCCCTGATGGCTTCGTCGAGAATTTTCTGGTACATTTCAAACCCAATCTCTGCTATAAACCCACTCTGTTCTCCACCCAGTAAATTTCCGGCTCCCCTGATATCCAGGTCACGCATCGCAATCTGGAAACCACTGCCAAGGTCGCTGTATTGCTCCAGCGTACTCAGCCTTTTACGGCTATCGGGTGGAAGGGTACTCATAGGTGGTGCCAGCAGGTAACAGAATGCTTTTTTATTACTCCTGCCCACCCGGCCACGTAATTGGTGAAGGTCACTGAGCCCAAACTGGTGCGCATTGTTTACAATGATGGTGTTTACATTGGGGATATCTACACCACTCTCAACGATATTTGTACAAACCAGTACATCGTATTTACGGTCCATAAAATCGAGGATGGTATCTTCCAACTGGTCGCCTTCCATTTGCCCGTGTGCAAAAGCAATGCTGATATCCGGACAAAGCCCCTGGATCAAACTTTTCATTTCGGCGAGCCCTTTTACCCGGTTGTGAATGAAAAATACCTGGCCACCTCTTTCGGTTTCATAGTAAATAATATCCCTGATACTATCCTCATTGAATACCATTACTTCTGTTTGGATGGGCTGCCTGTTGGGGGGAGGGGTGTTGATGATGCTGAGGTCCCTTGCTCCCATCAGGCTAAACTGAAGCGTTCTTGGTATAGGCGTTGCCGTTAGTGTAAGCGAATCTACCGTTGTGCGGAGCTGTTTTAATTTTTCTTTAGCTGCTACACCAAATTTTTGTTCCTCATCAATGATCATCACTCCCAGGTCTTTAAATTTTACATCTTTACCTAGTAGTGCATGTGTACCGATGATAATATCAATTTTCCCCTCTTCCAGTTTTTTGAGTGTTTCTTTTTTTTCTTTGGATGATTTGAAACGGTTGATGAAATCTACCTGTACAGGAAAATCTTTCAGCCTGTCGCTAAAGGTTTTGTAATGCTGATATGCCAGGATGGTAGTGGGAACGAGTATGGCTGCCTGTTTTCCATCACAGCAGCTTTTAAATGCAGCACGAACGGCCACTTCTGTTTTGCCAAATCCCACATCGCCACATACCAGCCTGTCCATAGGAGAGGTTTTCTCCATATCCCGTTTTACATCTTCGGATGCTTTGGCCTGGTCGGGGGTATCTTCATAGATAAAGCTGGCTTCCAGTTCGGTTTGCATATAATTATCCGGGCTATGCCCAAATCCTAACTGGCTTTTTCTTTGTGCATACAACCTGATAAGATCGGTTGCAATATCCTTCACCTGCTTTTTGGTCTTTTCCTTCAACTTGTTCCATACATCGCTTCCCAGTTTGTTCATTTTAGGAACAGCACCTTCTTTACCGCTGTATTTACTGATTTTATGAAGCGATGAAATGTTTACATATAAGAGGTCCCCGTCTTTGTATTGTATCCTAACGGCTTCCTGTAAACGACCGTTGGCTTCAATTTTTTGCAATCCGCTGTACACTCCAACGCCATGGTCGATATGCGTTACATAATCCCCGGGCTGTAGTTCACGCAGCGTTTTTAAGGTAAGGGCCTTGTTCTTGCTAAATGCCTGTTTTACTTTGTATTTATGGTACCGTTGAAATACCTGGTGGTCGGTGTAGCATACCAGCTTCGCATCATCATCAATAAAGCCCTCATGAATTGAAACCGGGATAGGGGTTACCTGGATTTCGGCTTTCAGGTCTGTGAAAATGATATGTAAACGTTCGAGCTGCTTTGGGTTATCGGCAAATATGAAAATATTGTATTGTTGTTTTTCATATTCCTGCAGGTTCTTAATCAGGAGGTCGAACTGCCGGTTAAATGCCGGCTGTTCTTTGGTATGATATACAATGGGGAATAAGTTTGCATTGGATGCTTTGAAAGCAGTTTTGCTGCCCATTTCAATCACATGTTTTAGTGCAATCTGTTTTTCAAGTAATGCAACCTGCATGAAATCATCGGCCGAAACGCTTTCTTTTATATTGATCTCTGCTTGCTCATCTGTTGCATGTTCGGCAGTAACAGAAGCTGTACCGATGTGTTGCAAGAATAACCCGAGGTTTTCTTCTTCCTGTTCTATTTTTTCACGGATAAAATCCCAGTCTTCCATCCATACAATCGTTTGCTCGGGAAGGAATTCAAACAAGGAAACTTTTTCTCCCGTTTCAAATTGTGTTTCCACATTGGGAATGATATTTACCTGCAATAATTTTCGTTCGCTCAACTGGGTTTCGGGATCAAAAATCCGGATGCTGTCAACTTCATTTCCAAACAATTCTATGCGGTATGGTTTTTCATTTCCGAAGGAATAAATATCAAGAATGCCGCCCCTGATGGCAAACTGGCCGGGTTCATACACAAAATCTGTGCGTACAAAACCATGGTCAACAAAGCGCTGAAGCATGCCGGTTACATCCAGCTCGTCGGCTTGTTTGATGCTGATAATATTGGCGGAAAGCGTTTTTGACAGTACTACTTTTTCAAATATGGCTTCAGGATAGGTTACTATTATCTTTTTGTTTCCACCGGCAGCGATTTTTGTAAGTGCTTCTGTACGCAACATCACATGGCTGCTATTGAGCAGTTGAAAATTCTTTTTGTTCCGAAAAGAAGAAGGGAAATAAAATACATCGAGTGCGCTGGTAATATTCTCAATGGTATTGTGAAAATAAGCGGCTTCTTCGGCATCCCTTAAAATAACGATGTGATTGGATTGTGCGGAAAGTTCGTGGCTGTGAACCGCTGCCAGTACAAATTGGGATGCACTTCCATTGAGGCCGGGAATGTGAAGGTGCTGGGGGGCAGACATAGTAATCCTGTTCGCTATCTCAAAACAGCGGGGATCATTTTTGTAAAAACGCAGCAACACATCGAGGTTCATCCACTCTGTAATTTTTCCAATCTGCCACCAGTTCTATTGAAAGGATGGTCATACAAAGATACTGTTGAAACGGGTATTTTCATGTTTCTGCGTTAATTTGTAGTTTAATTGAAGTTAATATTATGGCATTACAACCCTGGCGCAAAGGCATTGTAAAAAAAATTGAGAACGAAACCGCAGATACGAAGCGTTTTTGGATAGAAGTTCCTGAATTGGAGCGTTTTGATTTTTTACCTGGTCAATTCGTAACGCTTGATTTGCCTATTCATGAAAAGCCCAACAAGCGTTGGCGCAGCTATTCAATAGCCTCCTGGCCTGATGGTACCAATCTGTTTGAACTGGTAATCGTACTTGATAAGGATGGCTCGGGGACTCCCTATCTTTTCAACGAAATAAAAGTAGGATCGGAGTTGGTGTTCAGGGGGGCGCAGGGGGTATTCACTTTAAAAGAGCCGCTCGATAAAGATATCATCTTCATTTGTACCGGCACCGGCATTGCGCCTTTCAGGAGTATGGTACATCATATTCACCATAAGAAAATCCCGCATAAGAATATATACCTGATATTTGGTTGCCGAACAAAATCAACACTGTTGTACTACGATGAGATGAAGGCATTGGAAGGCCATCTCGAAAGCTTTCATTATATCCCTGTATTGTCGAGGGAAACCTGGGAAGGCAGGTCGGGCTATGTGCACCCGGTATATGAAGAGATTTGTGCCAGTAAACCTGCGGCAAATTTTTTATTGTGTGGATGGAAAGGTATGATTGATGAGGCCCGAAAGCGAATCCAGGATTTGGGTTACGATAAAAAAGATGTACATGTAGAGATTTATGGATAGCATTGGCTTACTGCTAGTATGCAAGATTGTTAGTAAAATAATGCTGCCTCTTTTTTTATTTCTGTTGTTTCTTTTGTTTTTTTCCTTAACTTAAGCCGGCTTATTTAACTAACTAGTGCAGGCTATGGGTGCATCTTCCATGATCGTTCTGATATTGGCTGCGCTGGCATTTTCCGGGATCGCAATCCTGGTTGCAAAAATTATCACCAAAGCTACCACCAACGCCCAAAAGCACGAACCGTATGAATGCGGAGTGCCTACACAAGGAAAAACATGGGTACAGCTCAATGTTGGGTATTACCTGTTTGCCCTCATTTTCCTGATCTTTGATGTGGAGCTCATTTTCCTTTATCCCTGGGCGGTAGTTGCAAAAGTTACTGGCTGGTTTGCGTTTATTGAAGTAATTATTTTCTTTTTTATACTTTTTGTTGGATTCCTGTATGCACACCGAAAAGGTGCGCTCAAATGGGTATAACATCATTTTATTTTGAGTATCGAGAAAAAAATACCAGGTAACTTCCCCGGGCAGGTTCACGAAACTGCAGGCGGTGGAATTGTATTGAGTAAACTGGATGATGTGATCAACTGGGCCCGGTCTAATTCCCTGTGGCCGCTTACTTTCGCCACCAGTTGCTGTGGTATAGAAATGATGGCCACTGCTTCTGCCAAATATGATTTTTCCCGATTTGGTTTTGAAGTAGCAAGGGCTTCCCCCCGGCAAGCCGATGTTATTATCATTGCAGGTACTATTGTAAATAAAATGGCCCCGGTATTGAAAAGGCTGTATGATCAAATGGCCGATCCAAAATACGTAATAGCAATGGGCGCCTGCGCAATCAGCGGCGGCCCATTTTTCTATAATACATATTCGGTGGTGAAGGGCGCCGATCATATTATACCTGTAGATGTGTATGTAGCAGGGTGCCCGCCTAGGCCAGAGGCATTGTTGCATGCATTGATCAGCCTTCAGCAAAAAATAAAAAGCGGGCAAACCCGTGAACAAATACGTTCAGCTAAAGATTCCTGATGCAGAAAGAAGAGATACAAGCCGCTATTTCCACTATATTACCAGCAGCAACATTAGATGCAGCCGGTGAATGGTTATCGGTATTGGTTGAGCCGGGAGATTGGCTGCAGTCTGCAAATGCATTGCGAAAAGATCCACTGTTACAGTTCAATTATCTTTTTTGTGTAACCTGTATAGATTGGAAGTCGCATCTCGAAATGGTGTACCATATTAGTTCTACGATTCACCGGGGCTGTATCGCTATTAAAATTAAGCTCGGTTTGCAAAATCCGGAGATTGAATCGGTAGCAGGTATATGGCGTACGGCTGAGTTTCATGAACGTGAAGTATTTGAAATGTTTGGCGTGAAATTTATGCACCACCCCGACCTGCGGCTGCTCATCCTTCCAGAAGGTTGGGAAGGCCGTAACCCCATGCGAAAAGATTTTGATGACCCGGTAAATATGATTCGTTTATAACTATGAGGCATACATGAAGTATGCTTTCACGATGATGTAAAATTATGCACGTAGAAGAACTGGCAACAACAACAGATGGCGACCTCATTGTAAATGTTGGTCCGCAGCATCCTGCTACTCATGGTGTGTTGCATCTCGTGATTACCTTAAATGGCGAAACTATAAAGAAAGTAGAGCCGCATCTGGGGTATATTCACCGCTCCATCGAAAAAATGTGTGAAAGCCTTACTTACAGGCAATTTATTTACGTAACCAGCCGAATGGATTACCTGTCGGCACATATTAATAACCATGCTTGCGCACTCTGTGTAGAAAAAGGGCTTCAGATAGAAGTGCCCGAACGTGCACGTGTAATCAGGATCCTGATGGATGAATTAACCAGGATTGCATCACATGAGTTGTGGTGGGGCGCCATGGCTATGGACCTGGGGGCATTTACGCCCTTCTTTCATGCATTCAGGGAAAGGGAATCGATCAATGATATTATGGAAGAAACCTGCGGCGCCAGGTTAACCATGAACTACATTGTTCCGGGAGGAGTGATGATGGATATCCATCCCGATTTTCAAAAAAGGGTAAAAGCTTTTATTGCATTGTTTAAGTCGAAGTTTGATGAATACAATGAAATGGTTACCGGGAATATTATTTTCCAAAACCGGATGAAAGGTGTTGGGTATTTGTCTGCAGAAGATGCCATTTCTTTTGGTTGCAGCGGACCAACGGCCAGGGGTAGTGGCGTGTCATGTGATATCAGGAAAATATACCCATATGAAGGGTATGAGCATTTGCAGTTTGATGAAGTAATAGAAACGGGTGGTGATTCTTTTGCCAGGTACATGGTACGTTTGCGGGAAATGCACCAGTCGATACGTATCATAGAACAATTGATCGATCAAATCCCGGAGGGTGAGTTCCAGGCTAAAACCAAAGCCGTGCTCAAACTTCCCAAAGGGGAATTTTATTCACGGGTTGAAACGGCGAGAGGGGAGCTGGGGGTATACATTGTGAGCGAGGGTGCTACCACGCCTTACCGAATCAAATTTCGTTCGCCCGGTTTTTCCAACCTTTCTGCACTGGATCATATGGCCAGGGGCAGCAAGATTGGCGACCTTGTGGCCATGATGGGTACATTAGACCTGGTAATACCAGATATCGACCGTTGAGTTTATAGCAAAAAATATGTGGAGCCTCTCAAATATAACTACTGCTGTTCAGGATTGGTTGCAATCAAATGCCAGTCCAACCTGGGCATTGGTTTGGCAGATGGTGATTGTAGGGGTTTGTGTGATCAGCCTGTTTGCAGTATTAGGATTGGTGTTGGTGATGATGGAGAGAAAAGTATCGGCATGGATGCAAATTCGTTTAGGCCCCAACCGGGTTGGCCCAAAAGGTATGCTGCAATCATTTGCAGATACGCTGAAATTACTGGTGAAGGAAGGTATGACACCAGGTGGTGCCGATAAATTCCTTTTCAACCTGGCGCCTTACCTGGCTATCATTGTGTCGATGTTGCTCATGGCTCCGATTGCATTTGCAAAAGATTTTCAGATATGGGATATGAATATCGGCGCTCTTTACCTGGCAGCCGTTTCATCTGTTTCGGTGATCAGCATCCTGATGGCCGGCTGGGCGAGTAACAATAAGTACTCTTTGCTGGGGGCGATGAGGAGTGGCGCCCAGATAGTAAGTTATGAATTGTCGGCAGGGCTTGCTATTTTATCGGTTGTGGTACTAACGGGTACGCTTAACATGAATGAGATTGTTTTGTCGCAATCAGACGGATGGTGGTTATTTAAAGGGCACCTGCCTGTAATCATTGCTTTCGTCCTTTTTATGATTGCTGTTACGGCCGAAACCAATAGGGCTCCATTTGATCTGGCAGAAGCAGAATCGGAATTAACTGCAGGTTTTCATACAGAATATTCGGGGATGAAGTTTGCCCTGTTTTTTCTTGCAGAGTACGTGAATGTTTTCATTGGTTGTAGTGTGGCAGCTACATTGTTCCTTGGAGGATGGATGCCTTTGCATATTGGGAATTGGGAGTCATTTAACCATGTAATGGATTACATTCCATCAAGTATATGGTTTATGGGTAAAACCTTTTTCCTGATTTTTTTAATGATGTGGTTCAGGTGGACATTTCCCCGTTTGCGAATCGATCAATTACTCAACCTCGAATGGAAGTACTTACTGCCTATTGGGATGATTAATTTATTGCTCGTAACAGCAATGGCCATTGCCGGTTGGCATTTTTAATTATAACAACTATGTACATTGTAAAATATTTGAAAGAAGTGTTTGGTGCCATCCGGTCTTTACTGGTAGGCATGAAACGCACCGGATATTATTTTACTCACCATAAAGAAATCATTACTCAACAGTATCCCGATAACAGGGATACATTGGCATTGCCCGAACGGTTCAAAGGCGAAGTAGTGATGCCGCATGATGAAAACAATGAACACCGGTGTACCGGATGTACAGCTTGCGAATTGGCTTGTCCCAACGGCACCATTAAAGTTGTTACGAAATTTGATATAACCCCTGAGGGCAAAAAGAAAAAAGCCATCGATAAACTGGTTTACCACCTCGAACTTTGTACCATGTGCAATTTATGTGTGGTGGCCTGCCCTTCTGATGCCATAGTAATGGCACAAACATTCGAACACAGCGTTTTCGACAGGAATGAACTGACCAAAATATTAAATAACCCAGGTTCTAAAATCATGGATGGTATAGAATAATGAATGGTGCTGTGATCATATTTTATTTATTGGCATTGCTCACACTGGGGAGTGCGGTACTGGCTGTTTGTACCCGGCAGATTTTCAGGGCAGCTATATTCTTATTGTTTTCACTCATTGGGGTTGCGGGGATCTATTTCTGGATGCAGTATGAGTTTATTGCTGCCGTACAAATTGTTGTATATGTAGGTGGCATTACTGTACTCATTATTTTCTCAATATTTCTTACACAGCAGGCAGGAGAACTCCTTCCCAAACAAAAAGCGGGGCGGCAGCTTTTTGCGGCATTGGCTGCATTTTGCGGTTTTGCATTGGTAATGCTACAGGTGGGCAGGTATACATTTGCGTCTGGCCAATCAACTGAGCCAATCGCACCAACGGTGGCCAATATCGGCCATCAGATGTTAGATACCCATACATTCGGGTATGCATTGCCGTTTGAGTTGGTAAGCGTGCTTTTGCTGGCGGCATTGATTGGTTGCATTGTTATTGCTGTACGTTCAAAACCAGTGTCCGCATGATGCAACCCGGGCTATACCATATCCTGTTTATCAGTACTGCCTTATTCTTTATTGGTGTATTTGGTTTCTTCAGCCGCAGGAACCTCATCACCATGCTGATGAGTATCGAGCTTATTCTGAATAGCGTAAACCTGAATTTCATTGCTTTTAATAAATACCTGTGGCCGGGAAAACTCGACGGGGTATTTTTTACCATATTCATTATTGCCATTGCGGCAGCGGAAGCAGCGGTGGCAATAGCAATAATCATCAATCTGTACCGCACACATAGAAGTATAGATGTAAACGATGTACAGGAAATGAAGTATTAAGAAATGAACTGAACCAGTTATTTACTCATGCCAACGAATACCATATTGATTTGTATGTTGCTGTTGCCGGCCTGTTCTTTCATTTTGCTCGCACTGGCAGGAAGAACTCATTTGAGGCAGTTCGCGGCTTCCATAGGGACCGGCTTGTTGTTTATTTCGGCCGCACTGGCCATGTATACGGCATATGGGTATTTTTTTGAGTTTGGAAAACAAGCAGGTGTTTACCAAAAACTCATTCCGATCGATATCAACTGGCTGCCGTTTTCTGATACCCTTTCCATTCACATGGGTATCCTGCTCGACCCCATTTCGGTAATGATGCTGGTGGTTGTAACGTTTATTTCTCTCATGGTGCATATTTACAGTATTGGCTATATGATAGGGGATGAACGAGTGGGCATTTATTATGCATTTCTTGGTCTCTTTACATTTTCGATGCTTGGGCTGGTAGTAGCAACCAATATCTTCCAGATGTATATTTTCTGGGAACTCGTTGGGCTTTCCTCTTTCTTATTAATCGGATATTATTACAATAAGCCATCGGCAGTAGCTGCTTGTAAAAAGGCATTTATTGTTACCCGGTTTGCCGATCTGGGTTTTCTTATAGGGATATTGGTGCTGTCTTATTATTCGGGTAGTTTCGATTTTTCGGAAATGGTTCAACAATTTACCGCTACAGATGGAACAACACCGGCAGCTTTACAAAAAGCAGCAAGTGCTTCATTTATGGGCCTCTCTGCCTTAAGCTGGGGGCTATTATTGGTGTTTATGGGAGGGGCAGGAAAAAGTGCTATGTTCCCGTTGCATATCTGGTTACCGGATGCGATGGAAGGGCCAACGCCGGTATCTGCCCTGATACATGCGGCTACCATGGTAGTAGCTGGTGTATTCCTCGTTGCAAGGTTGTTCCCTGTATTTGCTTTATCTGGTGAGGCTGTGCTCAATATTGTTGCAATGGTAGGGGCGTTTTCGGCATTGTTTGCCGCCGTGGTTGCCTGTACCCAAACGGATATCAAAAGAGTGCTGGCATATTCAACCATGTCGCAAATTGGTTTTATGATGTTTTCATTGGGCGTATCGGGTTATGGAGGAGAGAACGGGTTAGGATATACTGCTTCTATGTTCCATCTTTTTACACATGCCATGTTTAAAGCATTGTTGTTCCTGGGGGCAGGAGCCGTGATCCATTATGTGCATAGCAACGAAATGGCAGATATGGGGGGATTGCGGAAATATTTACCGGTAACGCATACCTGCTTTTTGATAGCCTGCCTAGCCATTGCAGGGGTTCCGCCATTTGCCGGTTTCTTTAGCAAAGAAGAAATTTTACTCGCAGCCTGGCAACACAACAAACCCGTTTACTGGTTAGCTATCATTACTTCGGCACTTACTGCCTTTTACATGTTCAGGTTGTATTTTTCAATATTTTGGAATAAAAATTTTCATGCTCATTCAACCCCACATCATGGAGAAGGGGGTGTTACAATGATGTTGCCATTGGTGGTGCTTGCGTTGGGAGCCATATCTGCAGGGTTTATTCCATTTGGGCAGTATGTAAGCAGTGATGGGGCCCCTTTACACACCTCTCTGCACTTCAACTTTTCCATACTTCCCGTTTGTATGGGAATATTGGGAATATTGATCGCTGCCTGGATGTATAAAAATGAAAAAGGCAGGTCTGATGTTGTTGCAAGGTCTTTTGGTTCAGTATTTCGTTGGGCCAGGCAAAAATTTTATGTTGATGAGTTGTACGTTTTTATAACAAGGCACATCATTATTAATATGATAGCTAAACCGGCTGCATGGATAGATAAACATATAGTTGATGGAATGATCAACATGATTGGGAATGGAACCAGGAACACTGCCGAAAAAATTAAAACCATGCAATCGGGGCAAGTTCAGCAATATGCACTGTACTTCCTGGGGGCAGCTATTGGCATTATTATATTATTTATTTATATCTGGAAATAAAGCATGAAAAGTAAATGAACCCGGGTTTCATCATATTAACCCCACTCATAACAGCGTTATTGGTACTCCTGTGCCGTACTTCCCAACAGGTACGCATAGTTGCTTTTGCAGGATCACTGGCACAGTTGGTGGTAGCAATTGCTTTGTTGTTGTTATTTCAACAGGGTGCCCAAATGCATCCTGGACAACTGATGTATTTTGAACAGTTATATAACTGGTTTCCACAGTGGGGAATCAGCTTGCACCTTGGGGTAGACGGCATTGCTGTAGCAATGATCTTGCTTACATCTTTGGTTGTGATAGCCGGTGTATTGGTTTCATGGAACGTGGCAAAAATGACAAAGGAATATTTTTTCCTGCTGGTTTTACTGAGCCTGGGTGCATATGGCTTTTTTATTTCGCTCGATTTATTCCTGATGTTCTTCTTTCTTGAAATTGCCGTGATCCCAAAATTCCTGCTAATTGGCGTATGGGGTAGCGGGAAAAAAGAATACAGCGCCAATAAGCTTGCACTGATGCTGATGGGTGGCTCGGCATTGGTATTGGTTGGAATGCTGGGGTTGTATTTCCTGGGCCCTGAAAGAACTTTTGACCTCACAAAAATTGCAGCATTAAATATACCGCCTGCCGTACAGAAAATCTGCTTCCCTTTATTGTTTGTTGGATTTGGTGTTTTTTCGGCTATGTTCCCATTCCATACCTGGGTGCCCGATGGGCATTCTTCGGCACCAACAGCGGGTTCGATGTTTCTTGCAGGTATTTCCATGAAGCTTGGCGGTTATGGGTGCCTGAGAGTTGCCCTGTTCTTGTTGCCAGAAGGAGCAAAAGCGTATGCTGATATCATTATAGTACTGGCTGCTATTGCCATCCTGTATGGGGCTTTTGCTACCATGATGCAGCGTGATTTAAAATACCTAAACGCCTATTCATCGGTGAGCCATTGCGGTTTTGTGATACTTGGGTTTGGTATGCTTACCAAAACGGCTGTATCGGGTGCCGTATTGCAAATGGTATCTCATGGCTTGATGACCGCTCTTTTCTTTGCAGTTATAGGAATGATCTATGAACGTACGCATACCAGGCAGGTAAATGAAATGGGCGGGTTGCTCAAAGTAATGCCTTTTGCTTCGGTTTTGCTCTTTATAGTTGGCATGTGTTCACTGGGCCTTCCCGGACTAAGCGGGTTTGTAGCAGAGATGACCGTTTTTACAGGCTCCTGGGAACGCACAGATATGTTGGCACGAATTGCTACCATCGCGGCCTGCATGTCTATTGTGGTAACAGCAGTTTATATCCTACGGGCTGTTACAAGCACTACCATGGGAACTATCAGAAAGGAATACACGCAGTTGAGCGATATTGTATGGTACGAGAAACTGGCTGCTGTGGTTTTACTGGCCGGGATCCTGGCGATGGGCCTGACACCATCCTGGCTCACAGATCTGGTAAGGCCGGGGGCAGAAATTATAGTACATAGAATCATCGGACAATAAATTAGATAAGCCAAGATGCTGCATGATTTTTTCACATTACTGAAAACAGAGTTGCTGGTAACAGCAATCATCTTCCTGCTGCTGTTCATCAGGATTGGAAAAGGTATGCCGAATGGGAAATTGTTGCCGGTTATACAATTGCTTTTACTGTTCAATTTTATCGCAGGTTTTTTTGGGAATACAGATGGTAGCTTGTTTGGCGATATGTTTTACAGCAATCCATTGGCACATCTTCAAAAATCTATTCTCAACCTGGGTATTTATCTTATTGCTATGTTGTTTTCCGATTGGTTACGTAAATCGGAACATATGATTGAGTTTTTTGTTCTTATGTTGTCGGCAGTACTGGGCATGTTTTTCCTGGTTTCAAGTGGCAATCTGCTGGTCTTTTACCTTTCACTGGAACTCTCCACCATTCCGGTGGCAGCCATGGCGAATTTCGACCTGGAGAAACGTAGATCTTCAGAAGCTGCCATGAAGATGATCTTGTCTTCAGCTTTCTCTTCAGCTATCTTGTTGTTGGGGATATCATTGGTTTATGGAGCAACCGGATCTATCCGTTTTAATGAACTCGCTATCTTGGTGAACGCAGATGGATTACAGATCATGGCATTTGTTTTCCTGTTTACTGCTTTTGCATTTAAACTTTCGGTGGTTCCGTTTCATTTCTGGACAGCAGATGTGTATGAAGGTGCACCAATTGCTGTTACTTCTTTCCTGTCGGTTATCTCCAAAGGGGCCATAGCATTTGTTATTATGACTTTTTTATACAAGACCTTTCAGTCTTTTGGCAACATCTGGTACAATATGATCATGGTACTTTCGGTTGCAACAATGCTCATTGGCAACCTGTTTGCATTGCGGCAGCAGAATATCAAACGCTTTCTTGCATTTTCATCAGTAGCGCAGGTAGGATTTATTTTGGTGGGTATCAGCAGCAATGCTTTAGCCGGTTTCACTTCAGTAGTATATTTTATCCTGGTATACATTTTTTCTAATTTGGCAGCTTTTGGTGTGGCAGCAGTGATAGAAGATCAAACAGGAAAAGGAAACATCAGCGACCTGAAAGGTTTCTATCAAACCAACCCAATGCTCAGCTGGATATTGGCACTGGCATTGTTTTCCCTGGCAGGTATTCCTCCTACTGCCGGTTTCTTTGGAAAGTTATTCCTGTTAACGGCCGGCGCTTCCAATGCCAGTTACTGGTTCATTTTAGTAGCTGCGCTTAATATGATTATCTCATTGTACTATTACCTGATGGTTGTGAAGGCGATTTTCATGGATAAAAATGACCAGCCGCTGATGCCAATGCATGCTTCTCTGCCCGTTAAAATCGGGCTATACATATGTGCAGCTGGTATTGTTTTGGCAGGAATATTCAGTTGGGTATACGAATACATTTCTTCATTGCTTTAAGCAGGAAAATAGTAGCTATGGCAATTAATAAAAATCATGAATTTGAAGAACTCAATGCTGTCAAATGCGGCATTGTAGAAAAGAATGTTTCGAGTGAACGTGTTGAGTTTTTGAAACAAATACTCGAATACAATGGGTATACCGTGGTAGTAGTCCCATCTGCAGCACCCAAAGCGGCACCTAAGCCTGCTGCCGAAACAGATGCACCGGTGACACCAGAAGCGCCTGTTGCCCCCACTTCATTTACAATCGGGGTTACCGACTATACATTTAATACTATAAACGCAATTTTTGGCAGGATGCTCAGGCTCCCCAATAAGCAGGTTGTAACAATGGCTTATTGGCAGCAATTGGTGCCAGTGAACAATGATGAGGTCCCTTATTTTGATGTAAAATACTGATTAGCTGATTTTTTCCATTACCAGGTTTTTAACTGAAGCCAATGGAATGCGCTCCTGTTGCATGGTATCCCTGTAACGGATGGTAACAGTATTGTCTTCTTTGGTTTGATGGTCGATCGTTACGCAGAATGGTGTTCCAATGGCGTCCATCCTCCTGTAACGTTTACCAATAGCATCCTTCTCTTCATAGAAACAATGAAAATGGGGTTTGCAACTGTCAAGCAGCTCCTTTGCTATTTCGGGTAAGCCGTCTTTTTTCAATAAAGGGAGTATGGCCAGTTTGGTAGGGGCAATTTTTGCGGGGATCCTTAATACAACCCGGCTGTCTTCGGTGCCGTCTTCTTTATTCCATTTTTCTTCTGCGTAAGCCAGGCTGATAACGGTAAGGAATAAACGATCTAAACCAACGGAGGTTTCTACTACATAAGGTATATAATTGCCAAATGGCTTGCCTTCGTCGTTGAGGTCATTATCAAAATACTGAATTTTCTTTTTACTGTATTTGGCATGCTGGCTCAAATCGAAATCGGTACGGCTGTGGATGCCTTCCAGTTCCTTCCAGCCAAATGGGAATTGAAATTCAATATCCAGCGCTGCATCAGCATAATGAGCCAGTTTTACGTGGTTATGGTACCTTAATTTTTCAGCAGGGATACCTATGCTTTCATGCCATTGTTTACGTGTTTCTTTCCAGTAATTGTACCATTCTTTTTGCGTGCCGGGGCGTACAAAAAACTGCATTTCCATTTGCTCAAATTCACGCATGCGAAATATAAACTGGCGGGCAACGATTTCATTCCTGAATGCTTTTCCTGTTTGTGCTATACCAAAAGGAATTTTCATCCTGCCGGTCTTTTGCACATTTAGAAAGTTTACAAAAATACCCTGCGCTGTTTCGGGGCGCAGATAAACAATATTATCGCCTTCGGTTTCAGCTGCAACTGCGCCAAATTCGGTAGAGAACATGAGGTTGAATTGGCGAACATCTGTCCAGTTGCTTGTTTTGCTGATGGCGCATTTAATTTTATTGTCTTCTATCAGTTTTTTCAATCCTGCATAATCATCTTTTGCCACTAACTGATCCATTTCTGCAAGCAAAGCATCTGCCGCCGTTTTGTCAAGTGTTTCGGCATGGGCTTCAATCAGATGGTCTACACGGTATCGTTTATTGCTGTCTTTGTTATCAATCATCGGGTCACTGAAATTATCCACATGGCCGCTGGCTTTCCAAACAGTAGGATGCATGAAAATGGCAGCATCAATGCCAACAATATTATCGTGCATTTGTGTCATGCTTTTCCACCATTCGTCGCGGAGGTTCTTCTTCAGCTGGGCGCCCATTTGTCCGTAATCATATACTGCACTGAGTCCATCATACAATTCGGAGGACTGGAAAATATAACCGTATTCTTTACAATGCGATATGATTTCCTGGAAATTATTCATTACTTCGTTTGCCATGGGCGCAAAGATAATAGATTCCCGATTTTGTAGGCCCCGGGGCCTGATATTTGAATTTCCCTGTTCTTTTTCCTGTAAGCAGCTATCCTTTGCTCACTTATATTTGTGGCTGTCTTGTAATCTTTTCGGGCTATGATGAAAATAGGTGCATTTCTGGTATACGTTATGGTAGCTATTTATTCCTGTACAGTTGTAGAAAAGAAGCATACCAACAGGAAGGTGAACCGTTCATTTTACTACTGGAAAACTGTTTTTCGTTTATCCGGATTTGAGCGTCAACGGTTGCAAGCACTCGAAGTAAACACACTTTATGTACGTTTTTTTGATGTTGATTGGGATCCAGTCCGGAAGCGCCCGCAACCCGTTGCACAACTGGTTGTGAAAGATCAGGAATATTTTGCTGATTATCAAATTGAAACGATCCCCACTATTTTTATTACCAATTACTGCCTGGAACAAATGCCTGTGAGTGGCTGCGATTCATTGGCAACGAATATCATTCAACTGGTGAACAAAATGTGTGCTTTGAATAATATACATGCGGTGAGGCAGGTGCAGATCGACTGCGACTGGACTGCCGGTACCCGTGAAAAATATTTCGAACTGCTTCGCCTCCTGCAAATAAAAGATCCGCTGCATGTTTTTTCTGCAACGATTCGTTTGCACCAGGTAAAATTTGCAAACAAAACAGGCATCCCGCCGGTTCAAAGGGGGTTATTGATGTGCTATAATATGGGGAACCTCAAAAATCCGGCAGCGGGGAATTCAATCATTGACCCCGAGGTTTTCGGCAAGTATATCAATGGCAGAAACCATTATTCGCTCCCTTTAGACATTGCTTTTCCATTATTTGAATGGTATGTTTTATTCAGGGACGGCTCATATAAAGGCCTGATTCGTTCATTGCCTGTACCACTTGCACATCCTTTATTTGATAGGCAATCTGAAGGGAAATATCTTTTAAATAAAGATACTTTGCTGGATGGGATGGAGTTGCATAAAGCCGATGTGATTCGCTATGAACGATCAAAGATGGAAGACATTTTAAAAGTGGCCCGCTTGATCGAAGGCCCATTGTTGCCCGATTCTGTAAGCCTTACGCTCTATCATCTTGATAGCATACCTTTAAGTAAATATTCAGAAAATGAATTGGAAAATCTGTATCATAGCATTCATTAGCACCTGCATGGTTGCTTTTCCCGCTAATATCATCGGATGTGGCCCCGACGTAAGCCCATACGATTATTATACAAGTTTTTTCAGTAAAAATTCGGTGGATTCAAAAAGCTACCGGCCATTTTATTATACATCGTATTCTTTTTTGCACAGTGAAGAGGAAGCTGTATCACAAACCGACCTGCTGTTAGAAGAATGGGCTGCTTATTGTGGCAAGCCTGTTACGGTTGCAGATGTTGCTGCATTTATGTTTGGTGTTTCTAGAAAAGATCAATTAGATTATTATAACCATGTAGAAAAATTGAAACCTGCAGTAGTAGGAGACTCTGTTTCTAACAATGCAGCCGCTATTTTTTTTAAGAACCAGAAAGACCTGGAAGCACTCGGATATATTTTGTATGCCCGTCAGGTGGAGCCGTATGTTACTGTGGATTACAATAATTGGGAGACGCCTGTAAAAGATAGTGTTAAAATGGACAGGCTCATTAAAAACGGGCATCAGTTGTATAAGGCTGCAAAGAAGGATTTTTTTAAATTAAAGTATGCTTACCAGGTAGTTCGGCTTGCACATTACAGTGGCCGATACCAGGACGCCATTGATTGGTATGATGCATATATTGCCGGCAACAAAGTGGCTTCTGTGTTACAACCCATGAGCCTTTCACTCAAAGCAGGTGCCCTTATGCGTTTGGGTAAGTCTACTGAGGCTGCATATCTTTTTAGTAAGGCATTTAGCGATGCTGAAGTGAAACGTATCCCTAATTATATCAGTTTCAGATGGTCGTTGAATCCTGCAATTTCAAAAGAGTCATACTTAGCCATGTGCCAGAATGGGGCCGAACGGGCAGCGATGTTGGGTTTATTTGCACTTGGTAGCACTGCAGATGAAACTGCAACAATTGAACAAATTTATCAGTCAGTTCCTGCCTCACCAATCTTACAGGTGCTTGCTGTGAGGGAGATCAATAAACTCGAGGAGTATTATTTCACCCCGATGTTGCGTAAACAAATAGGCGGACAGTTGTTTAACTCGGGCTGGTGGGATGAAAAGTCTGATTCTATGCTTTTGATTGGGAAAAGCCGGATTGACAAATTAAGCAGGGTGTTACACGACATCTCAAACGGAAATGAAACTCTGCAGCCAGGATTGTTTGAAACCGGGGCGGCATATTGTGCACTCATGGTGCGTGATTACACAAATGCAGATAGATATATCCGGAGGGCAAAAGATTTACCGATGGCTGAAGCTGCCAGGGATCAATGGGCGCTTACCAATTTATTATTGCAGGTAAACCAAACACAACGGATAGACGAAAAATTTGAAGCCGACATCCTGCCTTCTATCAAATGGCTCCGGGAGAAAGCATTGGAGGATATTACAAAATACCGGGGAAATGGATTCAATGCCTCCGAATGGCAACGCTTTTTCAGGGACATGTTAGGGGAGGTGATAGCAAAGCGGTACCATCAACAGGGCGATTTTCACAAAGAAGTATTGGCAGTGGGTGTTGCCGAAAAAATTTATTTTTCCGACGACCAGGTGACTTCTTTTTATGGGGTGAATTATATGCATAATAATTTGGTGAGTAAAGAAGTAGAAGTACTGTACAACTACATGACGAATAAAAAGTCAACCAATTTTGATGCATTCCTGATCAAAAACAACGGAATTAAATTATCAGATGTAATTGATTTTGCGGGAACGGCATACTTGCGAGACGGACATTATGCAAAAGCCATTGAATGGTTTGCGAAGAGCGACATTCAACAGGGGATCCTCAATAAAAACCCATTTGCCGATTTGTTATACGACCAGGTAGATTATACAGACCCAACAGGCAAAGTGACTAACAAACTGGCTTTTGCTGAGGAAATGAAAGCGCTGCATGAATCTGTTGCAGCAGGAAAAGGGGATATGAGTAAGTTTTATTACAAAATTGCGCTTGGGTTATACAATACCAGTTATTACGGTAATTCATGGGATCTTGTAGATTATTTCCGTAGTGGGTCCGACGGTTATTTTATTCCGGCAGGCGCCAACAGTTTTAAACGAAATTATTATGGATGTTTTGAAGCACACGATTATTTTAAGAAAGCAATGGATGCAGCTACAGACCCTTCGTTTAAGGCTCGTTGTTTATTTATGATGGCGAAATGTGCACAGAAACAATTACGCAGGCCGCAGTACTCAGATTTCTCTTATGATAAATGGGATGATTATACAGCCGCTGAAAAAGTATACATGAAAAACTTCACCAATAATAAATATTTCCCCCAATTCATAAAAGAGTTCAAACACACAGCTTTCTATAAAGAAGCGTTTAATAGTTGCAGTTACCTGCGGGACTTTGTAGCGGGCTATCAGTAAATTTTTTGTATGGCAAGTCAATCGGGTTTAGATGAATTGGTTCGGCGAAAACTTAAGAAGGGTTTTCCAGCCGGGGAGTTGCGCCAGGAATTGAAAGGGCTGGGTTATACTGAGGAAGAGATCAATGCCGCTATTAACAGTTACGCACAAACGCAAATGGATCGGACTGGTAACAAGGCAGGTTTTAACAGTAGCGGCTCAATGCTATCACTTGCCGGCATTTCTTTACTCATTGTAGGAATTGCATTGTCATCTGTAAATTTTTCAGCGGGTAATGGACCATTGAATGTATTCAGCCTGGCAGGGTTGGCATGCCTTTCCCCGTGGTTGATCAAGAAAATCGGCGCCGCTTTCAGGAGATAAGCGAGCGGCAAAAAAAAGCCACCCCAAAGGGTGGCTTGCTTATAATAGAGGTTTACTTACTAACTGCAACCAAGACTATTTCCGCAATTCAGGCATTTATAACAGGTTCCGCTGCGTACGGTGATATGTCCGCAAACATTACAGGCGGGTGCATCTCCCTGCATAGATTTATTAGCTGCATTTACCGCATCCATTCCGGTGTTGCTTTTGGTAGCATAACCATTGCGTTGTGGTTTCACTGAATCCTGTTGAACTGCCCCTACCACCCGTACTTCACTCAATTCATGTGTACGATCGCCAATTGTTGGGGTAGCTTCGTCCCATGGTTCGTTGCCCAGGTTTTGTACTTCTGGTTTGTCGAGTACATGCACCAGGTCGGTACGGCCAAGGTATTCATATGCCAGTGAACGGAACATAAAGTCGATGATAGATGTAGTGGTTTTGATATTGGGGTGTTCTACCATGCCAGCCGGTTCGAAACGGGTAAACACGAATTTTTCTACATATTCTTCCAAGGGAACACCATATTGAAGCCCTATTGAAATGGCAATGGCAAAACAGTTGAGCATACTACGCATCGTTGCGCCTTCTTTCGCCATATCAATGAAGATTTCACCCAGTGTGCCATCGCTGTATTCACCTGTACGCAGGAACAATGCCTGTCCGTTGATCTTGGCTTTTTGTGTAAAGCCGCGGCGCTTGGCAGGAAGCGCCCTTCTCTCCACAATCATTGCCAATTGGCGTTTGAGGGAAGTATCGGCGCTGCTTTGTACCCTTTTATTCATTTCTTCCAGCAACTCTTCAATCGTGAGTTTCGACATATCTACCAGCGCCGGGATATCTGCCTTTGCTTCCAATTTTTCTGCAGTGGCTTTGTCTTCAGTTTCATCGGCAGGCTTTTTCTTTTTGTCGGATTTATTGCTGAGTGGCTGGCTGAGTTTGGAGCCATCACGGTAAAGCGCACACGCTTTCAGGCCAAGTTCCCAGCTGAGGCGGTATGAGTCGGCAATTTCTTCTACGCTGGCCTCATTGGGCAGGTTGATGGTTTTGCTGATTGCGCCACTCAGGAATGGCTGTGCAGCTGCCATCATTCGGATATGCCCATGTGCATGAATATATCTTTCACCGGTGGCGCCGCATTTATTGGCGCAATCAAATACCGGTAGGTGTTCGTCTTTGAGATGCGGGGCACCTTCTACCGTCATTGTACCGCAAACATAAATATTGGCGGCAGCAATTTCTTCCTCACTGAATCCAAGTGCTTCCAGCAGGCTCCATCCAAAATCGTTGTATTGGTTAGGGGTGAAACCAAGGCGTTGCAGGCATGATTCGCCGAGTGTATATACGTTGAATACAAAACCGATTTCGAAAGCGCTTCCCATAGCTGCATTTAATTTGTCGATCTCAGCTGGGAGGAACCCTTTTTCGGCCAGTGTTTTTTCATTAATGTAAGGGGCACCTTTCAGTGTAGCGTGCCCTTTGGCGAAATTCACAATATCTTCAATTTGTGATTCGCTGTATTTGAGGTTGCGCAAGGCCTGGGGAACACTTTGGTTGATGATCTTGAAGTAACCACCACCACTTAATTTTTTAAATTTCACGAGGGCAAAATCAGGTTCAACACCTGTAGTATCGCAATCCATCACCAAACCGATGGTTCCTGTTGGAGCGATCACTGTGGTTTGTGCATTTCGATAGCCATATTTTTCACCGAGCTGAACAGCATCATCCCAGGCTTTGGTAGCTGATTTCAGTAAATAATCGGGGCAATATTTTGCATCAATACCTTTTGGTTTGATTTCAATTCCTTCATACGCATCCATGGCATCATAAGCGGCTGCACGGTGGTTGCGCATTACTTTCAACATATGCTTTTTATTTTCTGGGTAGCGGTCGAAAGTACCCAGGAAACTGGCCATTTCAGCCGAAGTCTTATAAGCGATACCCGTCATGATAGCTGTGATAGCTCCTGCAATGCCCCTGGCATCTTCGCTGTCATAAGCAATACCGCTTACCATCAGCATACTTCCCAGGTTAGCATAGCCTAAACCAAGGGTACGGTAATCGTAACTCAATTGAGCTACTTCTTTAGATGGGAACTGTGCCATCAATACTGATATTTCCAGCACCACTGTCCATAAACGGCATGTATACTCAAATCCAGTCACATCAAACGTGTTGTTGGCTTCGTTGAAGAACCTGCGCAGGTTTACGCTTGCCAGGTTGCAGGCTGTATTATCGAGGAACATATACTCGCTGCAAGGGTTGGAAGCCCTGATAGGGCCGCCTTCGGGGCAGGTATGCCATTCGTTGATCGTGGTATCATACTGAGTACCGGGATCGGCACATCGCCAGGCTGCATAGTTGATCTGCTCCCAGAGTTCTTTTGCTTTTACCGTTTTCATGGTTTTACCATTGCTGCGGCCTTTCAATTCCCAATCGCCATTTTCATCGAGCACTTTAAAGAAGGAATTGGGGATACGAACAGAGTTGTTGCTGTTTTGACCACTCACGGTACGGTAAGCTTCGCCTTCATAATCGCTGGCATATCCGGCAGCGATCAATGCAGCTACTTTGTCTTCTTCACTTACTTTCCAGTTTACAAATTCCACAATTTCGGGGTGGTCGAGGTCAAGGCACACCATTTTGGCAGCCCTGCGGGTAGTTCCACCACTTTTGATAGCACCGGCAGCACGGTCCCCGATTTTAAGGAAACTCATCAGCCCGCTGGAAGTACCGCCACCGCTTAACTTTTCGCCTTCACCGCGGATACTGCTGAAATTGGTACCTACACCGCTACCATATTTAAAGATCCTGGCTTCCCTTACCCACAAATCCATGATGCCGCCATCGTTTACCAGGTCATCTTCCACACTCAGGATAAAACATGCATGTGGTTGAGGGCGCTCATATGCAGAAGTTGATTTTTTAAGCAGGCTGTCTTTGGGGTCTACATAATAATGGCCCTGTGGCTTACCAGTGATACCATATACTTCGTGTAAACCGGTATTGAACCATTGCGGACTGTTAGGAACACAGGCCTGGTTTAGGATGCAATACACAAGTTCATCGTAAAATACCTGTGCATCTTTTTCTGAAGCAAAGTAATGGTAACGCTCGCCCCATACTCTCCAGCAATGCGCCATACGGTGTGCCACTTGTTTAACGGTGGTTTCGCGGCCCAGGCTTCCATCGGCCTGCGGTACACCCGCTTTTCTGAAATATTTTTGAGCCAGGATATCTGTAGCAATCTGGCTCCATTGTTTGGGGACTTCTACATTGTCCATTTGAAATACTACTTCACCAGTTGGATTTTTAATCACCGATGTGCGGTAGTCGTATTCAAACATATCATAAGGGCTGATACCGTCTTTCGTGAACTGTCGGCTGAAACTCAGTGCTTTAAGAGGTTGCTTTTTTGTTGGCATGTTAAGTTAGTATTATATTGTTAGTAAGGTATTGGAATTTTCACGCGGGTAGAGGAGGACGAAAATATCTGATGTGGCGCAAGTTTCTGAACCATAAATACCCACAATCTGTGGACAAAATATGTGTATATTTTCGTAGTTCAAATGCACAGTGTATTTCATGAGTTTTACACTTTTTGTGGAAAGAATAAATTTTTTTTGAGTGAAAATTTGTTGTAACAAATAAGCTTTTTTACAAGCTTTTTTCGCGGTTTTTGAAAAAGGAAAAAATATTGATTTGGCAGTTAAAAAACATTTTTATATGAGAGTCGTGATACAAAGGGTTTTGCAGGCAGCAGTGCATATAGGAGGAAATGAAAGGGCTTCCATTGGCAAGGGTTTGCTGGTATTGGTTGGAATAGAAGATGCGGATGGCCGAGAAGACATAGAATGGCTGAGTAACAAACTGGTGAACCTCCGCATTTTTTGATGACGAACAAAAGGTTCCGAATGTTTCTGTAAAAGATATGGGAGGAGATATCCTGCTTGTAAGCCAGTTTACATTGCAT
>JBPOHG010000093.1:0-9222 GCA_052035835.1 Bacteroidota bacterium
GTTGTACTAGGTTCTTCTACTGCATTTGGAAACGGGGCATCTATATATGATAGTTCCTGGGTAGGCAGGTTTACTGCCTATGTAAAAAGGCGCAATACTTTAAACGAAGTCATCAACTTAGGGATACCTGGATTTACCACCTATCAAAACCTACGCCCGGATGGTTATGTTCCACCTCCGGGCCGGCCATCGCCCAGTGCTGGCTTTAATATTACTGCGGCCATTGCGGCTACACCCGATGCCATAATTATCAATATGCCATCGAATGATGCATTTAATAACTATACCTTATCTGAACAGCAGGCTAATTTTGAAGCAACCATGGCACTGGCCGATGCTGCTAACATACCTGTTTGGGTAACGACCAGCCAGCCACGAAATAATATCACCACAGGACAAACACAAAACCTGGTACAGCTCAGGGACTGGATCAATACACGGTTCGGCGACAAAGCAGTTGATTTTTGGAATGGCATTGCCAATCCGGATGGTACAATCGTTTCAACATACGGGTTCGATAATGTTCACGTGAATGATGCTGGCCATAAATTACTTTTTGGAAGGGTAGCTGCTGAAACGATTTTAGATTCATTGTGCAACCGTTTCACCGGTACTCTGGTGGCAAGGGCAGGTAATGACCAGTCGATTGTTTTGCCAACCAATTCAGTTACGCTGGATGGAAGTAGTTCCAGTTCAAGTGGTGTGATAACATCTTATAGCTGGACAAAAACCGCTGGCCCTTCTACATTTACAATTGTATCACCCAATACCTCAACAACTGCCGTTAATAATCTCGTGGAAGGAAGATACTCATTTGTACTCTCTGTAACAGATGACAATGCACTCACGAGGACGGATACCGTTAATGTGGTGGTAAGCTCTAGGATACTCATAGATATCGGCCCTACCACTACAACATCTCCTGATGCCAATGGGCGTTTTTGGAACAACTTTTCTGATGGACAGGCAGGGGTAAAAGTAACCAATGCGGTTACAACCGGAAACCTGTCTACAACGATTGGGCTGGAAGTCATCAATCGTATTGATGGCACTTTCAATCCCGGTGGTCCAGGAACCAATACAGGCAATGTAATTGGAACTGTAAGTGATTATGGCGGAGATGCGACTACTGATTTTGCCTTCGCCCATCCTTCTGCCACAAATGGCCAATGGAGAATAACCGGCCTGGCAGCCAATAGGCAATACACTATAAAATTCTGGGGTACCAGAACAGCAGTTGATGAACGTGTAATTGAAATCAAGCGTGCCGACCAATCGGTATGGCAGGAATATGATGCCCGTGAAAATACAGATTTCAACAGGGCTGCTGTATTCACTTTTTCGGGCCAAACCAGTATGACATTCGACATTCGGGTAAAATCCGGAAGTTCATTTGGCCATATCTGTGTAATTGATATCACCCGTACCGCTTTACCTATACAAGGCAACCTGCCACCTATTGCAGAAGCAGGGCCAGATGTATCTATTAACCTTCCTGGTAATAGCACTACTTTAAATGGCAGCAGTTCTTCAGACGAAGATGGAACCATTGGCAGTTTCCAGTGGCGTAAAATAGCCGGGCCTGCTACTTTTACTATTGTTGACCCCAATGCTGCAACAACTGTTGTTAATAACCTTGTAGAAGGCACTTATTATTTCGAATTAAAAGTGACTGATAACGAAGGTGCTTTCGACCTGGATACCATGTCTGTTACCATTGGAACAAGGGTTCTGTTCGACATTGGGAGTACGCCAACTGTTTCACCTGATGCAGGCGGCAAATACTGGAACAATGTGACAGATGGATTGGCAGGAGTAAAAATTGCCAATGCTGTGAATACGACAAACGTAGCTTCCGGCATCAACCTCGAAATCATCAACCGCATCGATGGAACATTTAATATTGCAGGGCCGGGCGTAAATACCGGCAACACAATAGGTGACGTAAACGACTATCCGAACAGTGCTACAACCGACTTCGCATTTGCGCATCCCAGTGCTACAAACGGCCAATGGAAGATCAGCGGCCTTGACGCAGGTAAAGAATATGCTGTAAAATTCTGGGGTACCAGAAATGCTGCCGACCAAAGGATCATTGAGATCAAACGAAATGATCAAACCACCTGGCAGTCATACAATGGTTCAAATAACAATGATTATAACAGGTCTGCTGTATTTACTTTAACAGGTGTAACTGAGATGATTTTTGATGTTAGGGTAGAAACGGAAAGTGCTTTTGGATATATAAGTGTTGTGGATATCAATGTTAAGATCCCTACCATTGTTTGTGCCCCAGTTACTCCGTTTGTGAACGTTACAACAAACCCTTCTGGTGCAGTTTGTGAAGGTACCAACGTCACTTTCACCGCAAACCCAATAAATGGTGGCACAAATCCGTTGTTTCAATGGAAAAAGAACAATGTGAATATCGACGGGGAAACAGCAGCTACATACAGCAGCAATTCACTCGTAAATGGCGATATCATTACTTGCGAGTTAACGAGCAATGTATTTTGTGCCTCCACCCCAACTGCCATCAGCAATGCTGTTACGGCAACGATTAAAAGCAAAACAAGTTCAACTACCACTGTTAATGCTTGCGACAATTATACCTGGAATAATGTAAATTATACCACATCGGGTACATATACTTTTTCCAGCACCAACGCTGCCGGTTGTGATTCACTGGCAACCCTGGTGTTAAATATCGCACCTTCGCCATTTATTGTAGGAACCCTTACTGGCCCTACCAATGCATGTTCTTTCATGGGGCCAAATGCTCTTACAGCAACTTATAGTATTGATGTAACCAATGCAGGCACCATTGTTTGGAACGTACCTGCCACAGCAACTATCTTAAGTGGCCAGGGCACGTCTAGCATTGCCCTTAAATACCTCAGCAATTTTGGATCGGGTAGTGTATCCGTTACAGTGAGCAGTCCATGCGGCACTACAGTAACCCGCTCTTTGCTGATTACAAGGAGTACTCCGGCTATTCCAACAACAATAACCGGTCCATCAAATGTATGTGCATTTGTTGGTACAAATATAGTAGCAACTTATTCTATTGCTCCTGTTGCCAATGCAATTACCTATAGATGGACGTTGCCTCCAACAGCTACCATGGTATCTGCCAGCCCCGACTCTACATCTATTAATGTAGTATTCAGTGCCGGTTTTGTTAGCAATACCAACAAAACATTAAAAGTGAAGTCAATTTCGGGATGTGCGAATAGTGGCGACAGGTCGCTTATATTGTCGGCCTCGATCCCATCGGCCCCTGGAGCTATTACCGGGCCAAATAATGCCTGTTTGTTTATCGGCTCATCGGAAAATGCAACGTATAGCATTAGAAAAGTAGCCAATACGAATTCATACAATTGGGTAGTGCCTGCTGGTGCATCAATTGTGAGCCATCCTGCCGGACTTGGAGTTGATGACACTGTTATTACCGTTAGTTATAACAATACTTTCGTTGCGGGTACAGCGATTACAGTTAGTGCTGTTTCGGGTTGTGGAACCAGTGGCAACAGAAGTTTTACCGTAACAAAATTAACCCCAAGCACACCTGGTGCCATAAGCGGCCCAACAGATGCTTGTCCGTACACAGGTGGTGCCGCTATTGCTACTTACCGTATAGCAAAAGTAAATTATGCAACTTCTTACAACTGGATTTTACCCGCAGGTGCAACCGCTACGCATCCTAACGGTACAGGCGTAAACGATACTATTATTGAAGTGAATTTTGATCTTTCATATGTGAATGGCGTAATATCTGTATCTGCAGCAAATGGCTGTGCAACCAGTTCGGCCAGGTCGCTTACTGTACGTAAGACGTTGCCTTCTACACCAACCATTACAGGCCCTACTGATCCATGCGTGCTGATTGGCGTGAGCACTGCCACTTATACAATCAGGAAGATTGCAGGTGCGAGCAGCTATACATGGGGCATACCCGATATTGGAGCATCTGCAGTTCATCCAAATCCTGCGGGGCCCGACGATACTGTTATTATTGTAACATATACCACAGCATTCACAACAGGAAGTATTTCAGTTAGAGCAAATGCAAACTGTGCTTCCAGTTCTATCAGGAATCTCACGATTACAAGAAAATTAAGTTCTACTCCGGGCGCCATCAGTACAACCGTGATTTCTAATACCTGCCCAACAAGGCGTTTCAGCTATGCCATCGCGGCATTGCCAACAAATGCTACCAGTACATTATGGACGGTTCCAAATGGAGCAGTGATAGACTCTGGACAAGGTACACTTCGCATTTATGTTACCTATGCAGGAACTGCTGTTGCAGGAGAAGTGGTTACAGTGGCAGGGGTGAATGGTTGTGGCCCGGGAACAACACGTAAGCTTACTATCAATTTAGCAGATTGCCCGGCTCCGTTTACCAGGACAAACGAACAAACAATTCAGTTGCTCACGATAGAGCCGGTAACAAAGCCTGCAGCTGCTCCTTCTGAAATGAATGTGTTGGCTATGCCAAATCCCAGTACCAGCCAATTCACACTTCAAATTAAAAGTGCCGACCAGATAAGCCCGATAACGCTGCGTGTTACCGACGGAAATGGCAGGGTAAAAGAAATCAGGCAGGGATTAAAAGCCGGGCAAACCCTTACTATCGGGTCGGCTTACGCGAAGGGGATGTATGTTGTAGAAATTATTCAACAGAAAAATAGAACAACCACCAGGTTGATAAAACTCTAAATTGCAATAAGATAGAAGAGCGGCCCCTAAGGCCGCTTTTTTTTGAGGTAAAAAAATCAATTGTATTAAACTGAGGCATAGTATTTGTTAAATCACTGTAATTCCTAATGCCATAACAAATGCTAATAGAGAGGATCATGAGTGGCATTGACACGTATAGTGATCACTAACTCAACGAGCCGTATGATTCAAAAGTACATTCACCGTATTATCACGAAATGCAGGATTATTAAAGTAGATGCCTTGCATAAAGGATATCGAAGGGCATTATTGGATAACTTGTATGAATTTATTTACAAACGCCGCTTCAGGAAAATTGGCGTTCACCACCCCGATAATATTACTACACTATCTGATACGAATCAACGCTCTGTGAATAAGGATGCACATGCCAATCAGCCTTCTTCATTTTATTGCCTCCGCAAAGCTTTCAGCAAAATTAACATTGATCACAAAAATATCTGTATGCTGGATATTGGCTGTGGATCGGGAAGGGTATTGTCGTACGGAATGCTTTTATCGTTTAAAAGAGTAAGCGGGATTGATCTCGACCAGGAAGCGCTCACTATTGCAGCCAACAATTGCAAGCAAATGCAGCAAAGCGGTTATACAACCATGTATGAAGTGCAGGCTGCTGATGCAACAGTGTTTAATATACCCGAATGTGTGAACGTGGTATATATGTTTAATCCGTTTGGTGAAAAAACAATGGAACAAACACTTGCAAACCTTATCAACCATTGTAAAACCTTGGGCCATAAAATCTATGTGGTTTACAGTAACCCTGTTTATTTGCATATTTTTGAAAAAAGTAAGGAAGCAAAAAAAATCTTTGAAAGCTTTTTCAAAGACGGGAGCCGTGATGTGGCCATCTTTCAAATGTGTGTAAACAACAATTAACTTTTTTTACTCTCGGCAATATGCTTAATCTGTACCAATATTGGGTTCCAGCCGCCTTCTTTCACGGCTTCTCCAAACCTGCGCTCACCATCCTCCACAACTGCAAAATCTCCCTGTGTAATGATCAAAATCGTATGTTCGTTCTCTACAGATAATTCATAAGTAACCGTCAAATAATTTTCTGGGATATCTTCAATCCGTGAATGCGGGTCAATGGTTGTGTAGGCCAGGAAGCGGTGTTGCTCCAATTCCACAATATTACCTTTTACAAAAACCCTGTCGGCACCATCAATGTTGGCAGTCCAGAGGAGTGGGCTGTCTATTTTCCAATCAGACATGGCTGAGCACCCAAACATATACTTTTTTGTTTCCTGTGGATTCACCAAAATATCCCACACAACAGATGCGGGCGCATTGATAGAAATACTGTCACGTAGAATCAGTTGGTGCTGCATGAAAAAGGCTTTTATGGGTTTGAATTATTACTGAAGGTAATAACTTTCCGGGTTTTATATTGTTTTGTACTTATTTGCTGAACTAAAAAATATTATCCTGCTTATTTGAATGTTAAATAAAATGATAAAAAATGGCTGGGTTACAATCCCTTTTAAACCGAATCGTTTATCATTTGTCTGATCGCTTGCCCTTAAATTAAATTAACTTACAACCCTAAGATGAGAAGAGTTATTACTTTTATTTCACTGATATTCATTTCGGTTCTTACGAGCTGCAGCAGTTCTCGTAAATCAGGCTCAGGTAAAGAAACGCATTCTGGAGACTTGAAAAGCACTGTAAAGCTTACCCGAAAAGTAAAGGCAGTTACTATACATACCAGGGATGTTTCCGCTTCAGCATTGGTTGATTTTGCAGAAACCCTGAAAGGGATAAAATATAAATACGGATCTACCAATAAAGAACAAGGTTTCGATTGTTCGGGCTTTGTTTGGTATGTATTCAATCAATTCGGCATCAAAGTGCCGCGTTCTTCCGTTGACTTTACAAATGCCGGCGAAGAAGTAAAACCCGGCGCTGCAAGAAGAGGAGACATTATTTTATTTACAGGTAGCGATGCAACAAGTGGGGTAGTGGGCCATATGGGTTTCGTAACGACTAACCGTAACGGCGACCTGCGGTTTATCCACTCGGCTTCGGGAGGTGGCAAAGGAGTCATGATCTCTCCAATGAGCTCCTATTTTATCACCCGTTTTGTAAAAGTCATCAGGGTGTTTTCGGTGGAATAATATTTTCAATTGAATCCTGTTGGGTAAACGGGGATTTCATCAGTGAAACAAAATCCTCATCCGATTCATTGGGGTAATAGCGGTCTAATCCATAACGAATCTTTGAGGGCTCCAAAGATGAAAAAGTCCCCAACAACCTGTCCCAGATTGCCAGCACTGCCCCGTAGTTACTATCGGTATAGGGTTGCTTCCAATGATGGTGTACTTTATGCATACAGGGAGATACAAACAGCCAACTGATCAAAGCATCGCTCTTGCCGGGGAGCCTTATATTGGCATGTGTAAAGGCTGTAGATAATACCAAAATTGATTGAAAAATCATTACAGCGTACATCGGTGCGCCACTGATAAAAATACCCATGAAAAAAAACAGCCCCCTTAAAATACTCTCAAAAGGATGGTGCCTTAGTCCGGTGGTTACATCAACATTGTTATCGGCGTGGTGTATAACATGGAATCTCCATAGAAATGGCACTTTATGTTCTACTATGTGAACCAGCCAGCCCCCAAAAAAATCAAGTACCAAAAAGCTAATTACAATCGTAGCAGCCACACCGGTATTTAACCAATTAACCAATCCCCACTTTTGTGTGAGGCACCAATCGCTGAGCAGTACAATTAGGATAGCGAGAAAACTATGAATTACCAGGTGAATGATTGTAAAAGAGAAATTGACGGCTGCATGTTTCCACTTGTTTTTCTTGTATTTAAGTGGCAACAAAGGGATACTGCCCTCGAGCATCCAAAAAACAAGCATTCCACCTGTGAGCAATGCGAGCCGTTGCAAAGGATGCTGTTCGAGCGTTTGAAAATATGTAATGACCTGCTCAAACATGATTTTCTTTATTTAATAATTGGCCTTTTTCCGGTTGAATTATCTGCTTTAAAGATAAGCCGGAATATCAACCAGCCAGTCAATCCTCCGATAGAATTAAGAATCAGGTCATCAATATCAGCAATTCCCAATCCAGTGATGATTTGCAGGCATTCAAATACTAAACTAAGCAGAAAAACTGCTGTCATAGTTGCGCTCAATTTTTGCATCCTGATAAATCCAGCGGCCAAAAAAAAGCCAACCGGTATAAACCCTGCGAAATTCCCCAAGTTATTATTGATACCAAATTCGTATGCTTCGCTGTTGTGCCAAACAGCCATTATACTTTTACCTGGTACTAAATTTGCCTGTTGCCATCCCTGCCTGATGCTGTACTTACTGTATAAACTGGTAAAATAATGTTCAATAACATACCATTGATGTTTAAAAAGTATGTACTTGACCAAAAGTAGCAGCCAAAAAAAGAGGAGGCATCTAAAAAAGGTTCGAAGTGCCGGGGATGAATGCATAAGTATCGTACATAAAAATAATGTCCAGGGCTACTGAACATTACTCCTAATAAATAACAATATCAACTATGCATTCTCAAGAGGTTTCCTGAAGGTATTGTCCATTGACATATAACCTCCACCAACAAACGAAAATGCAATTACTAGCACTAGGATGAGAAAAGAAAAGGGAAGGTCTGATCCGCTGCCAACTCCCTGCTTCATATTTACAAATACCACGGCTCCAAATAAAATGGGAATTTGTACCAAAGATGCCAGCCTTGTAAAAAATCCAACAAGGATAAGAATCCCGCCAACAACATGCACCCAGGGTACATAGTCAATCAGCCATACCATATTTTTTAGAAAGCTGTCTTCGCTAAAATATTTGGCTAATTCGGCCTTGTTGTTGAAAAAGGTAAAGGCTTTCAAAATAAGGCTGATTCCCAATACCACCCTCAAAATAACAATCCATTTGGGAACATTTTCTCCTGTACGATAAGACTGGTGCATTATACCCATGGCAAAAAATTTTGGTGACAGATAAGATTGACGATTTTAAAATACAGAAAAATCAGCCTTTCTGCAATTTTAATTTCTCCCCAACACAATCAAAAATGTGTATAGTGTAATAAAATCGGCAGGTTTTAAGCCTGTATTTTATGTTGCCTGTAATCAACCTGTGTCATTGATAAGCAATGAAATGCACATCTGTGAGTTAAAAAACAGCCTGCTAAAGAATTGAATCCATTAAAAATGCCCTATTTTTATTTTTTCGCAATTCCTTTATTTTCCTTCATCCGCTGAATTTCCACTGAACATTTACAACCAAATGATATCTGTCTATGAAATATTGCTGGATGTTTATTCTTCTTGCATTTCCATATCAGCCTGCTAATGCGCAAACATGGATGGCGGAAGGAATGGCCGGTGTAGCCAGTTATAATGGCGATCTTACGCAAAGCGAATTTTCATTCAGGCGACTGGGCCCTGTTGCTTCGGTAAACATGAAATACAATTCCAACTCATTTTGGAG
>JBPOHG010000104.1:0-12641 GCA_052035835.1 Bacteroidota bacterium
ATCCAGCAGCCTGAAATCAGTAATGGCTACGTCAGGCGGCGGGGCTGTATTAAAAAAGACAGTGGGTTGAAACATCACCACGGCATTGCTTCCGCCAAAAACAAGGCTACCATTTTTACAGGCAAAATCGGCAGTGGCCGCCTGTTCTGCCAGGATGATGCCATCTTTTTTCCCATAGGAAGTGATCCGATTGTTCTTTGGGTTATACCTGCACAAACCACTTGTAGTAATTATCCACAAAAAACCTTCATGATCCATGCGGAGCCTCGACACGTTATTGGAAGGCAAGCCATCTTCATTGGTGAGCAACCGAACCGAACCTGATTTTTTATTTATGAAATTTAAGGCACCGGCCCCGTACACGATGATTGTATCGTTGAGTTGCTCAATATCGTATCCCGTATTGCTATACAACCGGTTACGTGTACCCGAAGATGCCCCTGATGTATAATGCTGTATGATTTGCCCGTTAAAAGGGTTTACAGCATACAACCCTTTTTCATGAGTGGCCAGCCACATCCAGCCCTGCCTGTCGATAAATACTTTGTAAATAATGGTGCCAATATCCAATACAACATGAAAACTATCATTGTTATATCGGATCAGTTTGCCTGCTTGGGTACCAAACCAAATATGCCCAAAAATATCCTCCGTTATATACCTAACTGTGCTTTTATTAAATGCTGCAGGTTGCAGGTACTTTGTTGTTTGCTTCTCTGGATCATGCTGCAACAACAGCCCTTCATTACAGCCAACCCAAATATGGCCCGTGCTTCGTTGCCTGCACATTGTCCAGGTTAATTTTGCAGTGCCCTTCCATTGAGGTGGAGGTGCTTGTTCATAAAGGCCGTTTTTTTCAGGGCGCATGAACTGGTCAACCGAACGAACACCCGACCCCCAGGATGTGAACCATAATTTCCCGTTTGGTAGTTCGAGGATATCAGTGATCGTTACATTTTCTTTATCATTACCAAAAATCAGGTTGATTACCGAAAATTCGTCGCTGTTAACTGCCGTAAAAAATAAGCCCCGGTCTGTAGCGATCCAGATACTGCCATCCTTATCCTCCATCACCTGGTAAACATGTTCATAATTGATACTTACTTCATCATTTCGGATATCGCTTTTGTTAAAATCGAACCGCTTTAACTGATTGTCCCAATTGAATAAAACGCCCATACCGTATATCCAAAACCCTCCTCTACTCGTTTCATACAAATGAGCGTACTCGGTATAACCTACCGGTCCTGTATGTAAACCACTTGTATCTGTAGGCAGGGGTTCCCCACTGTTCCTGTTGAAACAAGATATAAACTGCCCTTTACTCCCCCATCCTATCATCCAGAATCTTTGTTGTTTATCGAGATAAACTGATGTAGTTAATGCCTTACATGATTCATTTTTTAATAGTGGAATCTGCCTTGGATTGTTTTTGTGGGTCCATACCGCCCGGGCTGATTTGTCATATACACATATGCCGCTATCACAGCCGATCCAAATTTGCTTTCGAGTACTGTCTTCAAAAGCAGCATTCATATTGGGCAGCCAGCCTTTTGGCAACTTAAAGAATGGGTTTTCAACAAATGCTTTCGCTGCAGAATCATAATACAGGATTCCATATTTAAGGACATTCATAAAAATCTTCCCATCACTACTCCTCCATATCCTGAATTGTGCACGAGGCGGCATCGGTTCATTGGTAGAAAGATTGATTTTATGATAAGTAAAATTGGCGGGGTCAAAAATGCCAAACTCACGAATGGATGCACAACTCAGCATTAGCTTTCCGTTCCCGGCATCAACAATTTGGGTAATCGCAGATTGAGGCAACCGGTCGCTCCCAGGTTTCCAGGTTCGGAAACTAATAAACTTGGTTCCATCAAAACGTTGTAAACCGTTTGCCGTACCAACCCACATAAACCCTTTCTTATCCTGGAAAAGGCTTTGCACCGCATTGCTGGCCAGCCCCGACCCATCATCTGCCTTTATCCGGGTAAACGCCATTCGCTGCTGCGCATGTATAGCAGAGAAATGCAAAAGCGCCAGTAAGCTAAACAAGCATTTGTACATGCTTACAAATCTAGCTATTGAATTGGCAAAAAGAAACGTATATGGCAAAATCACCTGTTTATGTGATAAGATTTCGCCCGGCTGCATCCGGTTCAGTGATAAGCGGCCTTAAAGAATGATGAATAGAAAAAGTGCCTAAAAAAGCGGGTATCCATCCTACCGGCGACCAATTATTTCACACGCTTATGCTATTGTAAGCACTGCTGTTTGTGGCCATTTTTGCACAGTAAACATTCAATCAAAATAAAAAGTAAAGCCATGAAAAAAATTATTTCACTATCTGTTGTTGCATTACTTGCAACAGGACTCACAGTTAACGCACAACAATTACTGGTAAAAAATTACGCCAGCTGCATCAGCAACTTTGCATCAGACATCAGCAAAATTGTAATTGAAGATGACATTGATGTTGTATTATATGATGATGCAGCTTCTCAGATAATTGTAGATGGGCCAAGTGCACAAAGCAGTAAAGTAAAGTGGACAGTGCGCAATAACACCCTTTACATCAGGAGCAAAAGCGGATCTCTGAAAGGAAAAGTACTTGTAACCATCGGAGTAAGCAACCTGCAAAAAATTGTTGTAAATGGCAATTCATCAGTTAAATCGCTCGGTTCATTGCGCACCCCTTCCATTGATGTACAAATGAGTGGAGAAGGGATGGTAGCCATTCAGAACGAAGGCCGTATCAATGTAAAAGCGACTGATGGCACAGCACTAGACATCAAAAAAAGTTCAGGAAATATTCTTGTAGAAACAAAATAAGTAAACAACTTTCAACTGCAGCGAAGCGAAAAAAAAAAAAAAATAGAATTATATGCAACAGCAATTCTGGAATATGATGGATCAATTTTTCACTGTTTTGTTAATTCTCTCAGGAGAAGAAAACACTGAAGAAGTATCAATCCATCATATATTATAACATCATCCAACCTTATTGAATCAATTCAGCATGAAAAAAATAACCATTTTACTGGGTATCGTTTGCAGCCTGTTTTTGGCATCCTGTGAAAAAGAAACTATCAGTGGAAATGGCCCCATCATTTCGGAGCTAAGAAATACCGGGGCATTTACTGAAATCAGGACCAGTGGCGATATTAAAATTCATATTAACTATGGGGCAACCACATCTGTTGAGGTTCGTGGATATTCAAACCTCGTAGCCATCACAGAGGCCAAACTGTTGGGAAATAAATTATACGTGCAGTACAACGACAAGTATCACAGCATCCGCAATAGCAATATTGAACTGTACATCACCATCCCTGCACTTTCTGCCGTTGAAACCTATGGAAGCGGTGATGTATATATGAATGGATTTACCAATGGCCAGGTCTTGCAGGCATCCGCTTTTGGTAGTGCAGCCATCAATATCAGCAATAGCAACTATGCACAAACCAAGTTTCACTTAAATGGCAGTGGCAATGTGCAAGCACGCGAATTAAGTTCTGGCAATGTTGAAGCTATCATTCATGGAAGCAGCCATATCGACATCTCCTGTTCAACGATGCTGAAAGCCAGGATAAATGGTAGCGGCAAAATTGGATACTGGGGCAATCCAGGCCTGGATATTGAAATAACAGGCAGCGGTACTGTTACAAAAAAAGGATAATCGTTTAGCAATAGTAATTTGTATCCTGAAGACAACAATTCCAACCGGAGTTGTTTTTTATTTTCATCAATCCAATGAAACGAAAGGTCATAATACGGGTGAAAATAGCCTTGCAATTTTCTCAGGCAGTTGCTGATGCCATGGCCGGTTTATCCAACTGTCTTTATTTATTTTTTCAGCGTCAAGTATATCATCTAAAAAAATCTGGCGCATTTGTTTGCCAATTTCTTCATCATAAACTATAGCATTGACCTCAAAATTTAATTCAAAACTCCTGTGATCCATATTTGCGGTACCTATTACAGAAAGTTTGCCATCGGTAACCATTGTTTTAGCATGTACAAAGCCTTTTTTATATAGATAAATTTCTACGCCAGCATCCAGCAAGCGGTTGAAATAAGAACGGGATGCCGCATTTACAAATTTTGAATCGCTGATACCAGGCACCATCAGCTTCACCTTCAAGCCGCTTAAAGCCGCTACACACAACGCATCCAACAAACTGTCTCCCGGAATAAAATACGGCGTAGTGATCAAAATTTCCTCACGGGCAAGATTAATTGCTTGCAATGTAGAATATAAAATAGAAGGTAAGGGGGAATCAGGGCCACTGGCAGCAATTTGTACAAATGCCCCATCTTTTGATGAGGTGTACTTGCCAAAATAAGTACTGTCGGGCTCTATTGGAGAAGCAGTGGCACAATAATTCCAATCGGCTATGAAAAGGTATTGAAGGTAATACACTGCCGGGCCCTCTAATTTGATATGGGTATCACGCCAGTATAGCTGATTGTTTTTACTCCCATTCACGTATTTATCGCTAACATTGATCCCTCCAACAAATGCCATGCATCCGTCGATAATGATAATTTTGCGGTGATTACGATAATTAAAGCGGTTGGCTAGCAAGTAAAATTTGATTTTATAAAATGCCTGAATTTCAATACCGGCTTCTATCATCCTTTTCTCGAGCTTACGGTTGATACCGGGACTGCCGAAATCATCATATATGAACCTCACTTTCACTCCCTGGCGGGCTTTTTCAATGAGCAATTCAATAATAGAAAGCCCGGTTTCATCACATTCATAAATGTAATACTCGAGGTGAATATGATGCTTGGCCTCCTTTATACATTTCAACAACTCCGGGAATTTGTTCTCCCCATTGGTAAGTATCCACACCCGGTTATTGGCTGTTAACGGGCTTCCAAGGTCTCTCAGTAACATGGAAGATAATTCTGCATTCTGTTCCACAGCATCATCGTCAGCAATAATTGCAGATTCATTGTATACCGGCACATTGTTTTTAATCGCTTCCAGGAATCTCGTATTTCCAGTAAGTTTTTTTGAATATCGCTTCTTATTCCAGTAATTAATACCAAAAGTGATATAAAAGAGGATTCCAAAAACAGGCACAAATAAACAAAGTAATATATAAGCCAGGCTTTTGCTTGTATTATTCGTTGCGAACAAAATACGGATCAACACCAGTACAAGTACCGATAAATAAATAATACCTCCCATGAAATACCAACCCATAAGCGCAATTGAATTAGAATATTAATATACAGTATTATTTACTAAAAAGACTTTCTTATTACATTGCTTAATTTGTTGGGGTCCCACCTCCTTCATCCTGCTGCTTTTTTTGCTCATTTATACGCATGAATCTTTTGCGCAACCGCATCACCGGGTAACTGAGTGGATTTAGCTTTGGATTATCATCGCCAAATAACATCCCCCAATGGCGCATGCTATCCACTTTGTCGAATATTGCTTTCATCACAGCAACTGCAGGAATAGAGAGGAACATTCCGCCTACGCCTGCCAATGCTTCCCCAATGACGACCGCAATCACTGTTACAAAAGCATTGATCTTTACTTTTGACCCTACCAGATAAGGCATGATCATATTATTATCAATAAACTGTACCACTGTTATGGTAATCAAAACAGCCCAGGTATGCCATAAGTGAGGAGAAGTAGAAAGCGTGATGACAACTGCTAGCAGGTTAGCTACAAGGGCCCCTACATATGGGATCATATTTAATATCGCAAAAATCGCTGCAATGAGTAACGCATATTTTACACCCATTAGTAGTAATATGCCGAAAAGCATCACTCCAACAATGAGCATTTCAATCATCAACCCGTTCAGGTAACTTTTCACCGTAGACTCCCCTTCATAGATCGACTCTTCTACTGTATCATGGTGATCGGATTTGATGGCCAGAAATACAAACCGGAGCAACAGGTTTTTATAATAGAGGATCAGGTAAACATACACTGGCACCAATCCAAACCAAATCAACAAACTTCCTACCGAAGAAGCCGTACCCTGTAAAATTGCCCCTCCTGATGATTTCAATGAAGCTATTTGCTGCTGGATGAAAACATTCTGCTGTTTGAGCCCGTAACCAAACCTGGATTCTATCCATAAACCTATTTCTTTTAAATGCAGGTTAATATTTGCCTGCAGTTCATCGGCATTGTTTACCAGGCTTGTAATTTCAATGGATATCAGCCCTACTATGACGCCGATAATAATGAATGCCACAAGAATGGCAGCAATAATTGCCAGAGATTCAGGGAACCGAAGCCGTTTAAAGAAACGATAAACCGGAAGCAAAGAAATACTTAAAACAAGTGCAAACCCAAGCGGTACCAGGATCCCCTGCCCAAGGTAGATCACCATCCCCAATAACACCAAGCCCAATAATTGTAATATGCGGTTGTTTAAAATTGCCGCCCCTTTAATTGAAGATATCATGTTACTTTAAATTACAGATACAATAATGATTCAAATCTTATCTCCCAAAACGGTAATAATCACTCAACTGGTTGGGCTTACCTGCCAGCAAATCGGGTATGATATTCGTTGCCTGTACCGAAAAAGTGATCCCGTTCCCACCAAAGCCCAGTACAAACAATGCATTTTCATATTCTGGAGACTTGCCGATATAAGGCAACCCGTCTTTTGTAGAACCAAAAATCCCTCCCCAGCTAAAATCTTCAATGAATTGAACCCCGGGAAGAATGTTATTGAGTTTCTTTACAAGCCTGGCTGATTTTTTTTCCTTGATTGTTTGTTGAAACAGGGAAAAATTAGTGGATGCATCTTCGCCTCCAATTAATAACCTCCCATCATCCGTTGTTCGCATGTACATGTAAGGATCATCGGTATCCCAAACAAGCGTATGCTTTAACGAGGCGGGCATTTTTATACCGCTTTCACTTACCGTTGCATACGTATAAAACAGCTTTGCAACTTTCTCTTTTAAAAGAGAAACCGATTCAAAGCCGGTACAAAAAATTACTTTCTTACATTGAATCTTATACCCTCCTTCGCATACAACATATGGCATCTTTCCGTTGAGGTCCATATGTTCAATCTTAGTTTGGTCAAACACATGCATACCCCGCCCTACATTAAGCCGAATGAGTTCATGTGCCAGCTTATAGGCATCTACACTTGCGGCAGTTCGCGACAAGATCCCTCCTTCACTGATTAACCCATATTGCTTTCTTACATCTTCTTTGGCCAGCCATTGCACCCCTAATTTGTATTTATGCCTCAATGCATATTCATGCTGCAATTCTTTTGTATGGCTTTTATCATGTGCGATATAGAGTGATTTCTTCCGCTCAAAACCACAATCAATTGAATATTTCTTTACCAATTCGCCCAATTGTTTGATGGCGTAGATGCCCGCGCTGTAACATGAAGCTGCAGCATGTTCGCCTATTTTATCGGCCAATTGATTTAACGGGACATCAATTTCATATTGTAACATACTTGTGGTGGCAGAAGAACTGCCCATGGCAATATCCCGTTTGTCTATAAGGGTTACCTGATAACCATGTTCCATCAGGCTATTGGAAACAAGTGCACCCGTAATGCCAGCGCCAATGACAAGAATGTCTGTCTTTATATTTTTTTGAAGAGACGGATATGTATATAACAACCCGTTTTTAATTAACCAAAAAGACTCAAAAGTTCGAAGGCGCATAAGCAACTATGTTTATGCGGTAATATATAAAAAAACTATGCCGGACTGTGGAATATAAACAACAGGCTGTAAAATCTTCCACAATAGGTTCATATAACAACTTTCATACACTTATTCACCTAATTAACGCAATACTAAATGAAACTTTCTATTGAGAAACTCCCGAATTGGGGAAAGATTTCCCAGTTAAAGAACCCATCATACAATTAAATCTGAGTTTAATACCACTTTTCGTTGTGGCATAATTTTTCACTTACTATGGTATATGCCTAAACAACTCTTTCAATTCCTATCTCTATTGCTGGCTTTTTCACAAATTTCCTGTTCCCCTAAAAAAGCAGCAGTTGATTCATTTTCCAATCCCCCGGGTTATGACCTTTCAAAATTCACGCTGGTAAAACTCCCACTCGACCTGGATGAAATTTCGGGGCTCAGCTTTTATGAAAAAGACAGTTCAGTTTTTGCTATCTCCGATGATAGAGGTGCCATCTTCAAGATCAAGCCCAATCAACATATCATTAAATGGAAATTTTCGCATGGCGCCGACTTTGAGGATATTACCCGCATTGACAGCACATTTTATGTTTTGCAAAGCAATGGGGATATATTTAAAATTAGATACGACAGCAACAAAGCGATAACGCGTGCCATAAAATTCGGCCTTTCAAACAACAATGAGTTTGAATCATTTTACTATGATGATAGCCTGAAAAAAATAATACTTATATGCAAGGATTGTAAAATTGATAAGAAAAATAACCTTAGCACATTTAGTTTCGACCCAACATCAGATAGTTTCTCAACAAGCTCCTATAAGATAGATATCGAATCAGTATACGAGAACATGGATCTGAAGGTCAGCCGCTTTAAACCTTCTGCAGCTGCTATCAACCCGGTAAATGGCATGTTATACATTATTTCATCAATCAATAAAATGATACTCGTTACCGATCGAAATGGAATTGTACATGGCGCCTATCTTATAGACCCTACATTATTTAAACAGCCCGAAGGAATCGCGTTTAGGAAAAACGGGGACATGCTCATTTCCAATGAATTTGCAGAAGATGGCACTGCCAATCTCCTGCTTTTTAAATATCAACAACACCCTCTCTTAAAAACGAATAGGAATTAATATGCCAGGCAAATCATATACGTTACTTACTGCATTCATTGTAGTGTTTATCCTGCAAATAGCTTGCGCACAGGCACAAAACAAATTGCGCACCCCAGACAGTATACAAGCCAGGCTTATTCTTATCGGCGATGCCGGCTCACTGGTAAAAGGGGAAGCCGCTGTAATACATTCGGTTAAAAACAAATTCTTTTTCGATGAAAAAACAACTGTGATATATCTGGGAGACAATCTATATGACCATGGGCTACCAGATGAAACATACCAATATTATTCTGATATCAAGTCTGCACTCGATTCCCAGATCAACCTTACCCAGGGTACACAAGCACGAACGATTATGATACCCGGCAACCACGACTGGGCGAATGGAAAAAGGGAAGGCTACAACAGCATTATCAGGCAGCAACAATATGTTGACCGCTATTCTGATGCCAACGTAAACTTTCTTCCAAAAGCGGGTTGCCCGGGCCCCGAAACTGTGAATATTAGTAACGATGCCATTCTGATTATTATGGATAGCCAGTGGTGGCTTCATTTACATGATAAACCAGGAGTTGAATCTGATTGCGACACCAAGACCGAAGAAGAAGTCATTGATGAACTAAAAGACATTCTAAATAAGAATTATAAAAAACTCGTGTTGATAGCAACCCACCACCCTTTCAAAAGCAATGGGCCTCACGGTGGTTATTATACGCTGAAACAACATATTTTCCCATTTACAGATCTCAACAAGAAATTATACATACCCCTGCCTTTGATTGGATCTATTTACCCTATCAGCAGGAGTGTTTTTGGGTCTCAACAAGACATCAGCCATCCTCAATATGCCTACATGATCAATAAGATCACTGATGCAGTGAGATCGCACCCCAACACGATTATGCTTGCCGGCCACGAACACAACCTTCAATACATTAAAGACTCAAGCCTGCATTACATTATCAGTGGAAGCGGCTGCAAAACCAACCGGGTTTCAGGAGGCAAAAATGCACTGTTTACCAAACAGGAACTTGGGTTTGCCACGTTGGATATCAGCAAAAACAAAAATGTTTCCCTTCAATTTTACAGCATTTCAAAAAATACAAACGACAGTAGTATTAAAGAAGAATATGCTGCCAACATAATGAACTTCAGCAAACTCCCAGCGTTAAAAGCGGAAGATACTGTTACCCCTATCATTACATACAAAGATGTTGTAATTGCACCTGCCAGCAACCAATATAAAAAACTAAATGGCTTAAAAAAACTCTTCAATGGGTCTAACCATAGAAAAGAATGGAGTGAGCCGGTACAATTCAAAGTGTTCAATATCAAAAAAGAAAAAGGGGGCTTTACCATTGAAGGAATCGGAGGCGGCAACCAAACAAAATCACTTAAATTAAAAGACAGCAAAGGAAATGAATGGGCATTGCGAACGATCGATAAAGATCCAGACAAAGCTATCCCGGAAAACTTCAGGAACACTTTTGCATCTTCAATAGTGCAGGATATGATTTCTGCTTCCCACCCATATGCACCTCTGGCTACCACTTCACTTGAACAAGCAGCAGGCATTGCTGCACCTGGTGCAGAATTCTTTTTTGTTCCCGAAGACCCGGCATTTGGTTATTACAAGCCTTTATTTGCCAATAAGATTTGTGTACTTGAAAAAAGGTCTCCTAATAACAGGGATGATAACAAGAGTACATTTAAAGTAATTGATAAAATGAGGGAAGACAACAACCACACTGTTGATCAGCAGGTTGTATTGCATGTGAGGTTACTGGATATGCTGATTGGAGATTGGGACAGACATTTTGATCAATGGAAATGGGCTGTGAAAGATACCGGAGAAGGAAAATTATATTCCCCGATGCCAAAAGACCGTGACCAGGCATTCTTCAGGTCGAATGGCTTATTGATCCGCCTGCTGAAAAAGAACATGCCTTTTCTGCAGGGCTTTTCCTACCACCTCAACGACCTGAGTGAATTAAATATGGTGGCAAGGGATTTCGACAGGCTTTTTTTGAATGGCATCAGCCGGCACAACTGGGATAGTATTACCGTGAATTTCATTAATAAAATGACCGATGATGTGATCAGAAATGCAGTAAGCAAACTGCCGCCGGAAATTTATAAAATCAGGGGTGAAAAAACCATCGCCACTTTAATGAACAGGCGAAATGAACTGAGAAAGAAATCAATTGAGTATTACGACTTCCTTTCAAAGCAGGTTACCATTACCGGTAGTAACGAAAATGAACTTTACAAAATAACACAGGCTGATGGGAATGTACTGGTAGTGACCGGTTATTCATACAAAAGAAACAGGAAAGACAGCAGCTTTGTTACTTATCACAGGGCCTT
This sequence comes from Bacteroidota bacterium, assembly GCA_052035835.1. Lineage (GTDB taxonomy): Bacteria > Bacteroidota > Bacteroidia > Chitinophagales > Chitinophagaceae > Ferruginibacter. Next base: position 11,180 of record JBPOHG010000104.1, read on the forward strand.
TTCCCCGGGAGAAACGAAAGAGATCAGGATATATGGATTTAATGGCGATGATAAATTCATTATAGACAGCAACGTACGCACTTCTGTAAAATTCAGGATGATAGGTGGAAAGGGAAATGATAGTTTTTTAATTCAGGGCCCATCCAAAGTTCATTTATATGATTTGAGCCCCGAAAAGAATTATGAAAAGGGGGTTAGGAACAGCAGGGTTCATTTTAATACAGACCCTGCAACAATAGAATACAAACTCAGGAGTTACCAGTATGCCCAACGGTCATTTCCCAGGATAAATATGGGATATAACCCCGATGACGGATTTATGGTGGGGGCCGGATTTGCATTCAGGAACTACAAATTCATGCGTGAACCATTTGCCAATGAGCATAAATTCGGGTCATTGTTCGCCATCGCCCAAAAAGCCATTCAATTAAAATACAATGGAACATTCAACAGGATCATTGGAAGATACGACCTGCTGTTGAATGGAAGGCTGAATATGCCCGGAATCAATAACTTTTACGGATTAGGAAACAGGACACAGAAACTGGGAAACAATAATTTTCACCGCACACGATATAAGACATTGGAAGCAGAAGCATTGTTACGATTACGCAAATCGGATGCGTTGAATTTTTATGGTGGCCCTACCCTATTCCATTATTGGAACAGGCACCAGAACAATGAAAGCAAAATTCTCGATTTCCCCTCCCTTACCGGCCTGGATTCTTCAGATGTATACAGCAGGAAAACATATGCTGGTATAAAATTGGGCATAGATATCAATAACCTAAACAATCAATTATTCCCAACAAGAGGCGTAAAATGGACTACCCAGTTCAGTTGGCAAAAAGGTATCAAAGATGCCGTAAATACGGTGACAAAAGCAGAATCTGATATGACAGTTTATGCAAGCTTAAAAATACCGGCCAGGGTTACCGGCGTAATAAAATTGGGGGGTGGGAAAATATTTTCTGACTCAACAAAATTCTTCCAGGCTTTGTCACTCGGACAAAACACCAACCTTAGAGGATTTCGCAAAAACCGTTTTGCTGGCGATGGAATGGCATTTGGTAGCCTTGAGTTCAGGATCAAATTACTTGAAGGCAAATCATACCTCATACCCGGGCAGGTTGGTATCATCGTTTTTAATGATGCCGGGAGGGTGTGGCAAAAAGGGGAACAAAGCAATAAGTGGCATTATTCCTATGGAGGTGGTATTTACTTCGTGCCATTCAACACCACCATTGTTTCAGCTACATTAGGGAAGTCGGAAGATGGTACCATTTTCAATGTTTCCATCGGCACCAAATTCAATCTTACTTTTTAACATGATAACCAGTTAAGTTATGAGCAAATCACTTCTTAAAGCAGCAGAAGCACATATTCGGTCATTATACAATGAAGACGAAAAACAGAACCTGCTGTACCATAATTTTGAACATGCTGCCTCTGTTGCAGGGCA
>JBPOHG010000237.1:0-3269 GCA_052035835.1 Bacteroidota bacterium
ATGAAGAACGTTTTGCAGCATTGCTGAGCAATAAAAAATACCCCGTTCAAATTATTTGGGCTGGTAAACCTTACCCGGTCGATTATCCTGCAATCAGTGATTTTAATAACCTGGTGAACCTGAGTAAGCAATACAGCAACCTGGCCGTATGTGTTGGGTATGAACTGGCTTTGAGCAAAAGGCTTAAGCAGGTGTCGGATGTATGGTTGAATAACCCACGGGTACCCCGCGAAGCAAGTGGTACCAGCGGTATGACTGCAGCTATGAACGGCTCTGTAAATTTCAGTACCAACGATGGATGGATCAGGGAATTTATCAATCATGGAAACAATGGATTTGTGGTGCCACTGGCCGATTATGAAAACATGACGGTACATGAACAGGATGAATACGACCTCGAAAAAATGTATGATATACTGGAGAACCAGATATTGCCACTTTACTACGATAACCCTCACGTATGGAGGCAGATTATCAAGAATGGCATGAGGGATGTGCGCTGGCAGTTCGACAGCAACAGGATGGCGAAAGAATATTACGAGATACTTTATAAATAATGTATTTTTTAAACAGTAATTAAATCCTTTCGTTCTTACGGAAGGATTTTTTAATTTACAGATATGGCAATGGCATCAACATTTACAATTGATCTGGATATACGCTGGGCCGACCTGGACCCCAACTTCCATGTACTGCATTCGAAGTATTACGATTTTGCGGCCAGTTGCCGCTTGGCGTTCATGATACAAAAGGGGTTCACCGTACAAATGATGAAGGATTCAAATACCGGATTGGTACTATTCAGGGAAGAATGTGTGTTTAAGAAAGAATTGTCTTTTGGAGACAGGATATCGGTTAACTTCGAGCTTACAAAAATTTCACAGGATTATTCCCGCTGGAGTGTACAACATGAGATTACGAAATCAGATGGTACATTGGCCGCAGTCATGTATGCCGACGGCGCATGGATAGATACAATACGAAGGAAATTGGCTGCAGTTCCACCCATCGCCAAAGAAATTTTTGAGCAAGCCCCAAAAGCAGCAGGCTTTGTTATCAACCAGTAAGGGAATGAACATTTCATGATCAGCGCAACCGTTCAGTTATATAAAGATTCATATGCCGGATTAACCAGGCGCATCTGGTTACTCAGTACCGTTATGCTCATAAACAGAAGCGGTACGATGGTGCTTGCGTTTATGACATTGTATTGCAAGCACCTGGGTTTTTCTATCCAGCAGGGCGGGATGGTGGTAGCCGTATATGGAATTGGTTCTGTCGTTGGCGCTTTTTTGGGAGGGAAGATCAGTGACCGCTTTGGCTTTTACAACACCCAATTCTTGGCATTATTCCTGGGAGGTGTATTGTTCATCGTACTTGGTCAAATGCGCACGTATGAAGCAATCTGCATTTGTACTTTTTTCCTGAGTATGGTAAATGAGTCTTTCCGGCCTGCCAATGCTACTGCGATTAGCCATTACAGTGATGCAAAATCCCGTACCCAGTCTTTTTCACTGGTAAGGCTCGCCATCAATGTAGGGTGGGGTGTTGGGAGCGCACTTGGTGGAATATTGGCTTCTATTGATTATAAATGGTTGTTCTGGACAGACGGGATTACCAACATCACGGCATCTTTCCTGCTGCTAATATTACTTCCCCGTGTAACGCTCGAACAACAGCGTTCTGCTGCTAAGCATAGCGAAAAAATAAGTGAACAGCTTTCTCCATACCGGGACCGCACATTTATATATTTCCTGGGCTTACAGGTATTGTTTGCCATTTGTTTTTTCCAGTTGTTCACAACGATTCCCTTGTTCTTTAAAGAAGGTTTGCATCTTTCAGAATTCTGGATTGGTGTAGTGATGGCAGCCAATGGGGTATTGATAGCCATTGTTGAAATGGTGCTGGTGTATAAAATGGAAGGCAGGAAACCATACCTTGTGTTGATGTTTTATGGTACGGTGCTGATGGGGATTTCATTTCTATTGCTCGATCTCCCGCTTGCCAATGGCTTGCTGGTTGCATCATTGTTTACTGTTGTTATTACGTTTTCTGAAATGATTGCCATGCCATTCATGAATAGCTACTACATATCCAGGAGCAATAACCACAATAGGGGCCAATATGCCGGTTTGTATACGATGGCATGGAGCGTGGCACAGGTCATCGGCAGCAGCCTAGGTGCACTTACTGCAAACCTCATCGGCTTTGAATTATTATGGCTGATAATATTTGCTATTTGTATGCTCACTGCGATCGGTTATCTCCAATTGCAGAACCGGTAAGAAATTATTGGAAAGAAGACGTGGAAACTGTTTTTGAATTCATATTCATGGTTTGGCCCATTACTTCCATGCTGCCTTCCGTATCAGCAGTTAGCATCCTTTCCGTTACAAGCATATTGTTGATATTTACCATGATTTCTCCACTCAGTTTTGTATTGTTTACCAATGTCATGCTGTTGCCCTGGATTTCCTGTTCGGTGGTGCCACTAACGGTACCCGTTAACTGAATCTTAGCCAACCCGTTTTTGATTGAAATTACTTCATAAAAACGGGTAGACTTTGTTCCTTTGTCTAAAGAAGAATCGGCCCATTTGTCACCTACTTTTACATCTGCAGGCAACATGAAAAATGCATTGGAAATGGTTTGATCAGAATTGCTGCTGCCAAACATCTCCATTAAGCCGCTCATAGGGGCTCCTTCATCTACATTGACAGGTTTTTTCTCTGAAAGAAAAACGGGTAGGCCAGACAGCCTGCTGATGATAATCGTATCAGGTATATTCAAATTCTTTCCCATTGCCTTGCCCATTTCAGAATTGCGGTCAGCTTCTTTCTCTGAATCATACGCATTTTGCTGGCCCATCGCTTCCATAGATGCCGACATTTTGGTGAGGGTATTGGATAGTACATAAGTACTATCTGTTTCATCAATGACCACCAGTTTGTTTTGCATGGAGGTAGCATTCTTCATTTGCATACCCATCATCATTTCCATATCCATATTTATATTGGAAGCAGCATGGATGACCTGTCCTTTTTTAAGTTGCACCATCATTTTTTTCTGTGCAAATAATTGTGTTGATGAAAAGGCGAGTACCGTAAATATTATTTTTTTCATATTTTATTCCTATACTTAAAATTAATAAGAAGATGCAAATGTGAGCGAATGACTGTATAAAAAAACGGGCCGCTGTATCAGCGGCCCGCAAGACGGTAAATGAAATTTTATCCGATAACTGTTACATTAACAGCATTCATTCCTTT
>JBPOHG010000240.1:0-3764 GCA_052035835.1 Bacteroidota bacterium
TTGAAGCGACTGCATAATTTTTTGATATTTTTTTTGGTAATATCAAAATAGTATTTATTTTTAAGTATTATTTACTAACCAATTAAATTCAAAAAAATGGCAACAAAGAAAAAAGCTGCTCCAAAAAAAGCTGCAAAGAAAGCTGCTCCTAAAAAAGCTGCTCCTAAGAAAGCTGCTAAAAAAGCTGCTCCTAAAAAAGCTGCAAAGAAAGCTGCTCCTAAAAAAGCTGCTAAAAAAGCTGCTAAAAAGAAGTAAGCTTTGCTTGGTAAAAGAGCAAAAAATAATGGTCCCGGTTCTTCCGGGACTTTTTTTTGTAGCATCCTGAAACCCTTTCCTACACTGCATTTCAGCCTTTCACTGTTTTTCAGCCTGCCTGTTTTATTACACCCTCCTGTTTTTTTCGCAGCCTAATTTTCGACATTGAATCGTTACATTTGATACATGGACAATTATCAAATCGCAGATGTATTTTCTCTTCTATCTAAGTTGATGGATATTCATGGAGAGAACAGTTTCAAATCAAAATCTTATGCATCGGCTGCATTTGCAATTGAGAAATTGCCGGTTCAAATCACCGCAATTTCCGAATCCCAAATCCCCACTTTAAAAGGAATTGGCAGTTCAACAGCTCAAAAAATATCAGAATTGCTGAAAACCGGGAAAATAAAATCCCTGGAAGAGATCATCCAAAAAACACCTCCCGGGGTAATTGAGATGCTCAACATTAAAGGTATTGGGCCCAAAAAAATTCATACGATCTGGAAAGAAATGGACATCGAGTCAATCGGTGAATTGTTGTATGCATGCAAAGAAAACAGGTTAAAACTATACAAAGGGTTCGGTGAAAAAACGCAGCAGAATGTGATTGATACCATCGAATTTTATTTCAAAAACAAAGGCAGCCATTTGTATGCACAGGTAGCTTTGATCGCTTCAGAAGTAACATCTTTCCTGAAAAAAGTATTTCCAGCATCAACCATTCTCCAAACGGGAGCTTATATCCGGCAACTGGAAATTGTGGATGAACTGGCATACATCATCACAGCACCAGTTGCTGAAATTGAACAAACAATGCTTACAGTTGATGGCTTTGCATTCCTTCAAAAAGATGAACAAAGCCTGCTTTATAGCACAAGCATTGGAATTAATGTGCAGTTGATTCCAGCAAACAGTAACAACGTAACAGAAAAAATAATAGCCAGCTCCTCTTCCCAAAATTTCTATGACGCACTTGTACAAAAAGCAGGTACCGATTTTTCGGGTACAGAAACCGACTATTTTGAGAAGGCTGGCATCCCTTTCATTGCCCCGCTGCTACGGGAAGACCCTGCCATCATTGGCAAAACCATTCCCCCATTGATTCAAACTAGCGATATCAAAGGCATCATCCATTCGCATAGCAATTGGAGCGACGGCAGCAATACCATAGAAGAAATGGCCAAAGCTGCCATTCAAAAAGGATGGGAATACCTCGTTATCAGCGATCATAGCAAAACAGCATTTTACGCACAAGGGCTTTCTGAAGAAAAAATCCGGGAACAACACCGCTATATAGATGAGTTGAATGAAGCACTTGCCCCTTTCCGGATTTTTAAAAGCATTGAATCGGATATCCTGAACGACGGCAGCCTTGATTATGCTGATGATGTGTTAGCGAGTTTCGACCTGGTGATCGCATCGGTTCACAGCAACCTTAAGATGACGGAAGAAAAAGCCATGATGCGCCTGATGAATGCTATACAAAATCCCTTCACAACCATACTCGGCCATATGACTGGCAGGCTCCTGCTGAGCAGGCCCGGTTACCCGGTAAACCATGCGGCTATTATTGATGCATGTGCCCAGCACCAGGTTGTCATCGAACTGAATGCACACCCTAACAGGCTGGATATTGATTGGCGGCATATCAGGCAGGCACTCGATAAAAATGTACGCATTTCCATCGACCCCGATGCGCACAGTATTGAAGGGATGAATGATATACAATATGGCGTACTGGTGGCACAAAAAGGCATGGTAACAAAATCTAACAACCTGAGTAGCTTCAGCCGAAGTGAATTAGAAGATTATCTGTTTGCCAGAAAAAAATCAAAAGGCATTTAACCTGCGAGTGGAAGCTTTACATAAAAACTGGTGCCTTCATTCAAAACAGTATCAAACCAAATTTCACCTTCCGCCTGTTCTACAATCCGCTTACACATGGCAAGTCCGAGCCCTGTACCCGAAGTCTTGGTAGTAAAATTAGGCGTGAATATTTTTGAACGAATATTTTCGGGTATCCCCTGCCCGTTATCTGAAATTTTTGTTAGCACATGGTCACCGATGATGCTTTGCGTAATTTCTATACGTGGCGATTTTTCTTCAGGCACCGATTGAATGGCATTGAGCACCAGATTGGTGAACAATCGGTTGATATGGGTTTTATCTGCATCTATGATGACCGGATTGGGCAATAAGAGTTGGGTCATATGCAGCCGGTCGTTCACTGCATGCAGGTGTAATACATTGCGCAAAGTTTCGTTCATATCAAACAATTCTTTTTTTGATTCGCCGATATTTGCAAACTGGCTGAAATCATTGGCAATCTGGCTGAGGTGGTCAATTTGTTCAATTAAAGTACCTGCTACTTTTTCGGCCAGGTCCTTCACATTGGGTGCATTGCTTTCAATTGATTTTTGCAGGAACTGCATACTCAGTTTCATAGGGGTTAAGGGATTCTTGATCTCATGGGCCACCTGCCGGGCCATTTCTTTCCAGGCTCCTTCCCTTTCTGTTTTGGCAAGTACCGAAGCACTATGATCGAGCTTGCTCACCATCTTGTTGTATTCAAGCACCAATGCGCCAATTTCGTCGTCCCTGTTCCATTCGATGGCTTCATTGCGTGTGCCGAGATTGATGCGTTTCATCTTATCACTGATTACAGAAAAGGAATGGGTGATCCTGTTGGTAATAAACAACGCCACAATACCTGCAATAAGGAATATGAAAGCATTGAGGTTAATAATAGTTACGAGGAAGTTAGAAATCTCCTGCCTCAGTTTTGTTTGAGAAGTAAAGTAGGGAATATTCAGGTATGCGTAATTGTTACCACCAGCATCAATGACCGGAACATAATTACTCATGAAAGATAGATTGCCAATATTCTCTTTCTGAAAGAACTGGATTTCTTTTTGCTGGCTCAGGTGATTGAAAGCAACAGGGTTCATTTTGGTACTGAGGATCCCTTTGATATAAGGAAGTGGCAAAGAAGATACACGAAGGTCGCCTTCAAGATCGTATAGGTTCACGTCTACCCCATGAATATCTGAAATCTTGTAAACTGCCTGTTCGAGTTTGCGGCCATAATCACGATCGATGATGCTGGCCGTATCCATGATGCTCCAACTGCTGGAGATGGTATTTTTCACTTCTTTTTCCATGATGCGGATCGTACGGCTCAGTTTTTCCCGGTTGTTCTCTTCATACCGGTTGATGAAGAACCATATGGTAGCAACACCGATCACCAGGAAAGAAACGACGCTTACAAATATGATGGTTCCATGGATCTGGTTGCGAATAGACAACTGCCAATAGCTACCGAATTTGCGCCTGTTGAACCTTGCTTTGATCAGAATATTTATTAACCAAAACAAAGCCGACACCAGCAAAAAGGAACAAAACAGGTAAGAAAACAGTGTGATGGATTCAATTGATAAGCTGTTCTCTTTAGCAATAACAACCACTTTATCGGCTCCTGCATAATACCATAGTTCTGAATAATTTTT
>JBPOHG010000056.1:0-7546 GCA_052035835.1 Bacteroidota bacterium
GGGGCGGCAATAAACATCCCTTGGTTGCACAGGGTTGGAACCATATAAAATAACCCATGCTTTCAATCGCTGCAATATTCCAATCTTGCAATAATACATTCAATGGCTGTTTCTGCATTTTGCATCGCAAACAGGCTATTGTTTATTTTACGGATACATGTATTGAATGCAAATAATGGCTTATCTGGTTTATTCATCAGCCAGGTAACATTATTGCTCACCGCAAGAAATAATATTTTTCCGTAAAAATCTGTTTGATACAGGAGGTGGTAGTTTTGTGCAGACCGGTCTGTTAAAACCTGAATATATGTATACGGGTTATCCTTGCTGAATCTGTTGAGCTGCTCTGTAGAACCCAGATAAGCAGGCAATAATATTGGGGTATATTGCGTCAGCAAAACCTGTACAGGAATGGCGAGCGAATGTTCACCCCGGCTAATTCTTTGAGCCTTTAGTTGATCAATACTCACAAAAGAACAACAAATAATAAAAAATCCTTTCAGCACATTTTTCATACATCACGTTTTTGAAGTTACTCATAGCTTAATTGAAACACCGGATCGAGGCAAATCACATACACGTCTGCCTTAGCTGCATATTTTTTCCCGATTGCCTGCAGGTCTTTATAAAACTGATGGTAATAGGTACCCATCTGATAAGAATACAATAAATACACTCGTACCCTTTTGGTGGAAGGAAGGTTAAACGGTTGTTGATTACTGATACTGAAAAAACGGAAAGCAGCCATTGAAGATGTTCTTTGCAACAGGCTATCGGGGAAATGGTTGCCTTGCAAATGCCCTTCAATTTCGCCTTGTATCCTTCCCTTACAGGAATTGTTATCCTGTATACCAACCGACTTTAAAAGTTGCATGGAATCATTCATGTAAGTCCCCAGGTAAACAACAGCGCTATCTGGCATTACTTTATGGAAGATGAAGGGAGCCATAGATGCCGAATCCGGAAAAATAAGAGTGGCAGGGTCAAATAGTTTTTCTTCTATCAAATAATTGTAAAACGCTTTTCTTGACTTGAATTCAAAGGACCGGCCAATAGAATATTTTTTTATCAGCATACTCCGGCAGCCTGAACTCAACATGATGAATAAAGCGGCTACGATAAGCAGGGTATAGTTTTTTCTTTTATTCATCTTTACAAGCATTTTTAATCTTAATTCATGAATAGGAAAGCAGGGGCACTTAAAATACCCCTGCACCATTTTTAGTACGTCTCCATCATAATAATATATTCAGTTTCGGTACGTGCCACCGGGTAGATGCCGCCTTTTACCCAAACTTCTTTACCATCGGGTGAAACAATGGACAGTGTTTTTTCTTCCAATTCAAATACAGACATATCGGTTTTTTCAAAACCCTTTGCTGACCTGAGGGCTAATGGCAGCCTCAATTCTACCTTTGTCCCTTTTTGTAAAAACACAGCCGATACCATGTTATCTCTTAAGGTAGCTTTTGCATCGCAAAATGAACACCTGACTCTAACTCCAAACCTGATACATAAGCCAAAACCACTGGTACAATTGGTACGTGGTTTATGAAAATTAAAAGTTTCGAGCGTATACACCAGTGATGGGCAAAACCCCGGAGGGCAGGAGCCGTTCTCATCATCGGCCTCAGGTGCAGTTCTTCCCGATTGAGCCATCAGTTGGCTTCCCCAGCATAACATTACAATCAAAAGTAATTTTTTCATTTTATAGTTTTTATAGAGTGCCTACTCTGTTTACCGGTTTTCGGCTTTCCCCGTTCAATGGCCATTGAAGTGGTAAAAATGAGCGATCAATAAGGGGAATACAAATAAAAACGCTGAACAATCTTCGGTGAAAGTTATTTTTATTAAGTGCTTTGACGGGCAGAAAAATCACTTGGATTTTTGTGAATTATACATCTCAAAAATGAGATAATATGCTACATAGAATCTTGTATGAAAAGTACTTTTACATCAAACCGTAGATATGAAAAAGAAGAATAATTTTCTCCAGGACAACCGTTTGAAAATAGGCGCCAACATCAGGAAGTGGCGTAATATCAAAGAAGTTAAACAAAAAGACCTTGCTTATGCCCTGGATTTATCGGAAGCTGCTGTGAGTAATATAGAGAATGACATCACTGATGTTACACTCAGCCAGTTGAACGAAATATCGAGTACCCTGAATATTCCTGTTGAAAATCTTTTTTGCGATCCGCAGGAAACCTTCGTTGCATCCCACCATAGTTCTGTATCAGAACCTTCTTTTACGGCTGGCCATCTGCTGGAAAAGGAGTTGCTAAATGCCATGCTCAGCAGCATTCAGAAAAAAGATGAGCAACTTCAAACGATTATGCAAAATGTATTACATACTATGAACAGGTTACTGCCCGATGATAAGAAGTTTGCTTAACTTTGTTCTCAGCATAAGTCCTGATGAAGCTATTTTTCACCGCATCCTGTTATTTACTGCTGCTGTTTCTATATTCCTGTAGTACCTCTAAAAACTATTCGCCGGGAAAGAAATATGCCAAATCTGCTTTACAGGAAGATTATGCCCTGCTGAAAAAAATCCTTGAGCAAAAGCACCCGTCCATTTATTGGTATACCCCCAAAGACAGTATAGATTATTATTATAATTTTTACTTTCAACAAATGAACGACAGCATGACTGAACAGCAGTTTGCCTGGAAAATACTCGCCCCATTTGTAGATAAAATCCATTGCGGGCATACCAGCGTAAGTCTCAGTAAAGGTTATTCAAAATGGGTGGAAGGAAAAAGGTTCCCTTCTTTCCCTCTTTCTTTTAAAGTTTGGAATGATACGTTTGCAGTGATTGGCAACCTGAACCGAAAAGACTCCATATTCAGGAGGGGAACCATTGTAACTTCAATCAATGGGCTAACCGTCCCTCAACTCATTGACACGATGTTTGGTTACCTCCCACAGGATGGTTATGCCAACAACATTAACTATATCAGGATGAGCGCAAATTTCCCCTATTACCATAGGAATATTTTTGGCCTCAGCAAAGAATACAGGGTAAACTATAAGGATAGCAGCGGGGGTATGAAAGAAATACTCCTGCCTGTATTTTCGCCTCCCAAAGACAGCACAAAAAAACCGGAAGTCGTTAAAAAGGCGCCGGCTCCAAAGAAACCTGTGGTACCAAAATATTTTTCATACCGCTCATTGAGTATCGACAGCTCAGGAAAATTTGCCACTATGACCCTCAATACCTTTTCCAGGGGTAAATTAAGGCGCTTTTTCAGGAAGAGTTTTAGGGAATTACATGAGAAAAATATTCAGCACCTCATTTTAGACATCCGCAACAATGGAGGTGGCAGGGTAAATACCTCTACACTGCTTACAAAGTATATATCCCGGAAACCTTTCAAAGTAGCTGATACATTGTTTGCTGTATCAAAAAGCCTCGGGCCTTATACCAAATACATCAAAGGAAGGTTCCTAAACAACCTGGAACTTTTTTTCATTTGCAAAAAGAATCCGGATGGCTTGTATCACATGAACAGGTTTGAAAAAAAATTATTTAAACCACGGAAAAAAGGGCATTATAACGGTAAGGTATATGTGATCACCAGCGGGCCTACTTTTTCAGCATCTACATTGTTTGCCAATGCCATTAAAAGGCAGGAAGGCATTTTACTGGTAGGGGAAGAAACAGGTGGGGGCTGGCATGGCAACAATGGTATCATGATACCCGACATTATCCTCCCGCATACTAAAACAAGGGTAAGGCTCCCATTGTTCAGATTGGTACAATACCGGCATGTGCCTAAAAACGGCATGGGCATTTCACCCGATATTTTCGTTGGCACCAGTTATGACGCTCTGCTTAAAGGGTATGATATGAAAATGAAGGTTGTTAGAGAAATGATACTATCTCAATTTCAGCAGCCTTAATGATGTATGGTAAATTGGTCGGCATCTTTGAGGAAAGGGAAGCGTGCCCTCATTTCTTCCAACTTATCTTTTTGTAAAACAATGGTAAAAACATCTTCTTCATCTGGCATATGGTACAAAACCTCACCCAACGGGTCTATCACAAGGCTGTCGCCACTATAGTAGATTTCTTTTCCATCGGTCCCCACCCTGTTTACGCCTATAACATAACACTGGTTTTCGATAGCCCTGGCGCAAAGCAGCGTTTTCCAGGCATGGCTTCGCCGGGCAGGCCAATTGGCTACATACACCAGCACATCATATTCGGGGCCCATTGATGAAGTGGATTGACGGGCCCAAACAGGAAAACGAAGATCATAGCAAACCTGAAGGTTGATACGCCAGCCTTTCACGGAAGTAATCAGGCGTTTGTTCCCAGCAGCATAGTATTTATCCTCTTCAGCATAGCCAAACAAATGCCTTTTATCATAACATCCGTACTCACCATTGGGCATCATCCATATAAAGCGGTTAAAATACTGCATATTTTCTTCGATGATAAGGCTACCGGCAACGATGATGCGATTTTCACGGCTTACCTGTTTCATCCAGGCAACTGTATCCCCATCCATCGTTTCTGCCAGCCCCGCTGCATTCATACTAAATCCTGTACTAAACATTTCTGGAAGTATTGCCAGTTCAGTTTTCTGTTTTAACGAAGCCAGTTTTTCTTCCAGCATGGCCAGATTAGCGGCTTTGTCTTCCCAAAAAAGGTTTGTTTGAATGATACTGACGGATAGTGTAGACATGCTTACAAATGTTATCCCTACTAAATTAATTCATTCCTGTTGAACGCTGTTCATTGGGAAATAAAAAGCGCTATTTTTATGGAATTCAAACACAATCCTCAACCAAGCATTAAAAACATGAAATCAATATTACTTCTTGCGGCCATGGCCTGCATCAGTTTTTCGGTACAAGCCCAGGACTGGAATGGGACAACTTATAAATTCAACGAAATATATCCCGGTTACATTATTAGTTTATCCGGTGATACTACCCGCGGCTATGTTGAGCACAATGGCAGGACTTATAATCAAAAGCATTGCATTTTTTACCCGGATGCTTCAAAAAAAGACCGCCAGAAATACAAAGCATCAGAAATCAATGGATATGGTGTAGCCGATAAACACTACCGCAGCATCAATTTCACGGGTGGCTTACTGGGTAAACCATTAGGATTTGTACTATTGATAAAACCAGGCCGTGTAAGCCAATTCATATATTATTCTAAAAAGGACAATGTATTGGATGTAATGGGAAAGAATGAAACCATGGCCGATTACGAAGCCAGGGTTCATACCGATGAAATCGTGTGGCAAAAAGAAGGGGAAAAACCATTTCAGCAAACAGAATTGGTGTTGGGTTTTGCAAAAAAAATCAGCAAGCTATTGAGCGATTACCCGGAATTGTCTGAAAAAGTTGAAAACAAAGAAAAAGGTTATGGCATCATGAATATTTACAATATCATGGATGAATACAATGCCTGGTGGGCAGCCAAAAAGAAATAGCCCCTGCAACAAATTCGGCCATTCATAAGAGTGGGTTGCTTAAAAACTAAGCAACCCCATCCGTGAAATCCTGGGGTTCTCTGCCCTAACTATAAACCTATTGCCATCTATTTGAAGGAATACGTCGGGGCGCATCAACATATCGCCGCCTTTGCCGCCAACCGGGCCTGTATTGTTTACCGGAAGTGTGGCTGTGGCTGTTCCAGAAGTTGGGTCTACAGTGCTATGTACTATTATTTTAGGGCTACCTACTATGAATATGCGCTTTTTGTCGTCGTATTTATATTTATCATCTACAAAAACAATTCTTAATTTATCTTTTACGATCGCAGCAAAGAAAGACACCCAGGTTCCATTGTCATTTTTAGAATTGTTGTCTTTGTCGATATTGGTATTGTACATGAATTTTCCGCCGGCATCGTAGCCATCTATAATGATATCCCGCCCATAATAAGAATAATCCCTTGCAAACATATCTTCATTGGTCATAGGTTTTGAAGGGTCTCTTTGAGGAGCCTGAGAAGAAACATAGTAACGTTCACCAAGAACGATCATATTTGACTGATGAAATAAGATGTTCTTTGCAATAATATCTTTTCTTTTCTCGAAAGGCACTACCAGGTTAAACTTTGCCTGTTGGCCGTTGGCATCGATCCTGCAAAGAAATGATCCGTGTAGTGCAGTACCCATGCCAATCCTTACTTTGTTTTCTTCGGTATAATAGCCAGCTGTGGCAAAATCGCCTTCCGGAGAAAATGCCGATACAATGGTTGCTACTTTCTTTTTCCCATCCAATGCAATCTTGTACTCTTTCAATGCCTTCCCGTCTGAAGAAAATACAGAATAAGTATTGTCATCCCCCTTCATATCGGTACGCTTTATGATAAAAGGGGTGCCACTATTGTTAATAAACAGGTCGTTTCCAACTGCTTTTGTCCATTCGTAAGAAAAAGTAAAATCACCTCCCCAGCGTTTTGAAAACCCAGGATGGTAAACTGTCAGAGATATCCGCTCATTTTCACCCTTAGAATAATTGGGTTCATATAAAACTGCAAGTTTACTGCCATCGGGGGACACATTCACATCATATCTGCCACGTACAGATAATTTCTCGGCATTCACAGCCATTATTTCTTTTGGAGCAGACAGGCTGCGATCTTTTGAAATCGTTGTTGCCGACAAAATGTTCTTCCCCGATTCCTTTGTATACAAGGAAGTAAAAAGATGGAGCCCCCCATCATAATATAACACATCTATAAAATCCTCTTTTGAAGGGGGTGTGATATCTTTTACAAATACACGATCCTGGCTTGCATTGAAGTACTCAACAATTATTGTGGGGGAAAATTGCATCCCGGTGGCCGGTTTCCTGCTCACTACAAAAAAGCCATCTGAAGTGTACCCCATGATATCAACAGATATTTGCATCGCAGGTTTCGTATCTGCCTTATTCCAGGTAAAAACCGGTTCTTGTGCGCTCAGCCCAATTACTGCCAAGCAACTCAACAACACTATTAAGAAATGTTTCATTTAATTCTTTTTTCGTTTTGAATAAAGCTAAGTTAGTGCATAAGAAAAATAAAAGGGCAAGATACCTATTATACGGGCGGGTTTTTGTGCAGGTGTTCAAATTTTCTTTCTTATGTTTATGTTTTCATCAATCGCAGGATGTTTCGTTCTTTCTTATCAAAAGCAATTATTTTTTGGATCGTTTTCAGTGCCGGTTTTCAGGCAACCGGGCAAAACTTCCTTTTTGAAACATTTAGAGGCAACGGCAGCTTTCCAAGCAATGAATTACACGGCATCATTGAAGACAATGCTGGCAACAAATGGGTAGCCAGTGATGCGGGGCTCATTAAAATAACCGGGAATAATGTAAAGGTTTTCAAAAGAAAAGACGGATTGGCATCTGATGTAGCACTCAAGATTTATCGTGACCATTTAAATCGAATCTGGACATCTGCCCCTGATGGTTCTATTTCACTCATTGAAAATGGCAGGATTATTTCTTTGCCCTGCAACAGCCAAATACAGTCATTTGGCGAATCGGCAAAGGGCATAGTGGCGTTCGGTCCCGGCGGCGGTGGTGG
>JBPOHG010000004.1:0-6551 GCA_052035835.1 Bacteroidota bacterium
GAAACGATTGGGTACTTTACAGAACTAATGCAACTACTGCATCCTTTTATGCCATTCATCAGCGAAGAAATTTACCATTTGCTTGATGAGCGAACAGATGATTTATGTGTACGGTTGTATCAACCTGTTTCCAGTCCGCAAAGGATGGTATTGGAACAAGGCGATATCTTAAAAAATAGCATCACCGGTTTAAGGGATATTCGCAACCGCCAGCAATTAAAGCCCAAAGAAACCATTCGCCTGTTTATTCAAACCGATCACCGCGATACATTCACTTCAATTGAAAATATATTGCAGAAACAAGTGAATGCAGCAGATGTGCAGTATACAGCAGAAAGCATAACCGGTGCCACAACTACCGTCATTGGAAAGGATAAGTTTTATGTGTTGTCTGAAAAGCCGGTAGACAGCCTCCAGCAACGCAGTGAATTGGAAAAAGAACTTTCACACCTGAAAGGTTTCCTGGTGTCGGTAGAAAAAAAACTGGGCAATGAGAAATTCGTACAAAATGCCCGGCCCGAAGTCATAGAACTGGAACGTAAGAAAAAATCTGATGCAGAAACAAAGATCCGGGTGATTGAAGAAAGCCTGGCGTTGCTGTAATCATATAACAAACGTTAAATTCCATCAGGCACCGGTAAACAGTTGTATATTTAACATTATTCAGGAAATAAAATCTTATGAAATTTCTCGTTTATGCCGGCTTTTTACTGATGTTTATGGCAGTTATCAGCCCTGTTCATGCACAGAAAAAAAACAATGCAACGACCCCGGTTAAGAAATTCAAGCCGCCTAAACTGTACTCCTTCTTATTGAATTATAAAGATTCTGTTACCAAGGTAACCAGGGATGAAGCCATTCGTGCCATCAATTCCGGGCTACGGGTGACAGATGAAAAAAAGGGCCTTTATAAAATCACTTACTATAATTTTCTTTATAAGCGTGTAGTCGTAACGGAAGATGAATCATCAGGGAAATTGTCGCCTGCTACCAGCGTAATATCCGACAATTTTACAAACTCGCCGCTTCCTGCCCTTTGGCTGAATACAATTAGTGAGCAATTAAAACCAGGTGAGGAACTATATTTTTTTGATATCATTGCTAAAGACGCACAAGGGCGGATAATGTATGCCCCCAATATCAAGCTCGTGATACGCTAACGGTTACGGCTACCATACCAATTGGTGTGTTTGTTTGATGACCCCCATCACAAAAACACTTTGTACATTGCCCACGTTTTCTAACTGGCTGAGGCGGTTTACATGGAAATCGTAATAGCTGTCCATATTCTCTTCCACCACTTTCAGCATAAAATCAAATGCACCGCTGATATTATAGCACTCAATTACTTCATTCAGCTCGTTGATCGCTTTAATAAATTTAACACCGGCATTCCGGTTATGTTCTTTCAACGACACATAACAAATCACCATCAATCCTTTCTTCACTTTAGCATGATCTACCAGGGTGGCATACTGCCTAATGACACCCGATTGCTCGAGGCGTTTGATCCTTTCATGCACAGGGGTGGTGCTCAGGTGGATTTTCTGTGATATCTCTTTCACCGTAATACGGGCATTTTCCTGAAGCAATTTCAGGATGGCGTAGTCATTTTTATCCAGTGATGGGAGTACAACAGCCGTTTGTTCTTTTAGGGCCTGCTTTTTCATAAAATAATAGCGTTTTATACTAATTATGTCATTAAATATAATACTTTATCCTGAATTTATAATAAATATCAGAATATTTCACTATCGGAATTATCTTTACACCCTAAAATAATAAACATGTCAAATACATTAACTTCCATTGATTTCAACCTCAAGCACAAGGTAAAAGATATGAGCCTTGCAGAATGGGGACGTAAAGAAATTAAACTGGCCGAAGCAGAAATGCCGGGCCTGATGGCCATACGTGAAGAATATGCAGCCAGCCAGCCTTTGAAAGGCGCTCGAATAGCAGGTTGCCTTCACATGACCATCCAAACTGCCGTACTTATTGAGACCCTGGTTGCCCTGGGTGCCGAAGTAAAATGGAGCAGCTGTAATATCTTCTCTACACAGGACCAGGCTGCTGCTGCCATTGCTGCTGCCGGTATTGGTGTATATGCCTGGAAAGGCCAATCGCTGGAAGAAGCCGACTGGTGCATTGAGCAAACACTTTTCTTTGGAAGTGCAGACAAGCCTTTGAATATGATCCTTGATGATGGAGGCGACCTTACCAATATGGTGTTTGATAAATATCCCGAATTGATTGCAAACATCAAAGGATTGAGTGAAGAAACCACCACTGGTGTGCACCGTTTATATGAGCGCATGGAAAAAGGCACTTTGCCAATTCCTGCTATCAACGTGAACGATTCGGTTACCAAATCTAAATTCGATAACAAATACGGTTGTAAAGAATCATTGGTTGATGCGATCCGTCGTGCTACTGATGTAATGATGGCCGGTAAAGTTGCTGTTGTTGGCGGATATGGTGATGTTGGTAAAGGTTCTGCAGAAAGTTTACGTGGTGCCGGCGCCCGTGTAATAGTAACTGAAATTGATCCGATTTGCGCATTACAGGCTGCGATGGATGGTTTTGAAGTGAAGAAAATGGCAGATGCAGTTAAAGAAGCAGATATCATTGTTACAGCAAGCGGATGCCGCGACCTGATCACCGAACAACATTTCAGGGCGATGAAAGACAAAGCCATCGTTTGTAATATTGGCCACTTTGATATTGAAATTGATATGGCATGGCTCAATGACAACTATGGTGAAACTAAAAATACCATCAAACCACAGGTTGACCTGTATACCATCGAAGGAAAAGACGTTATCATCCTCGCAGAAGGAAGGCTTGTAAACCTCGGATGTGCTACCGGCCACCCAAGTTTTGTAATGAGTAATTCATTTACCAACCAAACCCTGGCCCAGATTGAGTTGTGGACAAACACCAACAAATACGAGAATAAAGTATATGTATTGCCAAAGCACCTCGATGAGAAAGTAGCCCGTTTACACCTGGCTAAAATCGGTGTAGAACTGGAAGTGCTTACCGATGCACAATCTTCTTATCTGGGTATCAGCAAAGAAGGTCCGTTTAAAGCAGAAATGTACCGTTATTAAAATTTTATTTTGTTGCACCTGAGTATTTCTCAAGTGTAATTCATTGCAGGGCTCACGATAACGTGGGCCCTGTTGCTTTACGTTTGATACAACAATCACTTTCTTCTTTTATCTTGAAAATTTACTACCGTTGTGAGAAATCTTGAAGCCACAGGAAATGCAAACCCTGGCTATATCCTACCCTGCAGATACATTTCTTCATTAGTGGGAGTGGTTACTACTCCAGCTTTTTCCAGGGTTATTGAAAAAGAGTTGGCGCCAGCGGGCACATTTCCCATTTCGATAAACCTGCCCCTGATGGCATCATTGATGACCCCAATGTTAACAGGTTGCCCGTTTACGTATGCCCATAATTGATAATCACTTTTATCTGAAGAAAGAGGGAGATGATGTAAGATAATATACACTTTCCCGGTTTTCTTATCCCAAAACATAGTACACCTGCAAATAGCATGTGAACCAACTCCATACATAGCTACCGGAGTGATCCCAGGATCATTTAATATTTTAAAATCACCAGGAGGCAATGTTGTTACTGGCTTGTTTGCAGAAACTAGCAACTCGCTTTTTTTCAAACTTACCTGTAACTTATAAATTGTAAACAAGCTTATTCCCAACAATGCAGTAGAAACAGCAGCAATAGCATATGCCACCCAGCTTCTACCTCTATCACGAGTAGGTTGCAATGTAAAGTTATCAGTTGCTGAAGCAGGTGGATTAAAAAAAGCCAATATTTTCTCATCAACAGCCTCCGGTACATCAATGGCTGTTTTCTGCAATTCATTTTCCAACGATAATTCGAATTCGCGAATAGCATAATCCAAGTCTGGGTATTGAGCACGCAACATTTCCACATCCGCATGCTCTTCCTGAGAGCACAATCCCATCACATACATTTCTACAATCCCCGATGATATGTAACTATTGATATCCATTCACGAGAAATTTTTTCTTAATTCATTGATAGCATTGCGCAATCGGGTTTTTACTGTCCCAATAGGAATTTGCAACACTTTAGAAATTTCTTCCTGCGTAAGCCCATTAAAATACCCCAGTTCAAGTACATCTCTATATTCGGGCCGCAGTTTGTTAACCTGTTTACGTAACCCAATGTGATTAACAGGCACATCCTTGCTTCGAATTTTATCTTCTAAATAAGAAACGTATAAATTGAGTGAATCGTTTTTCTGGTGCTGCTTATAGAATTTCGAACGCATGTGATTGATCGCTGTATTCCTTACTAATACAACCATCCAGGTAAATAAACGCCCTTTAGTAGCATCGTATTTATCAAAACTCCTCCAAATGTTAATGAATGCCTCCTGTAATATATCGTTTGCAATTTCTTCTTCGGGAATTAACTGCAAAATAACAGCATACATTGCCTTTTTATAATTGTTATACAAGTATGTAAATGCCTCTTTATTTCTTTGCTTTAAAGAATTTACTAAAACATCTTCTGTATAAACTAATTGCTGTATCAAAAAAAAATATTAGGTAAAAATATAAGGAAGCAATGGCTAAAAAAAATAATTCTTTTTAAAAAACCACTATACAATATTTCTTGTATCTAATTCAGGCGCCTGCTAAATTCTAAATTTTAAAGATATGACAATGCACTTATTTGATAGGGCTTTGGTCCTTGCAATTTCAATTTTCATTTTCACCAGTTGTAAAAAAGATCCGGCGAAAACAAGTCTACAAGAAGAACCGGTTGCAGGCACTGTTCTCAAAACAGGGAATTTTGTAAGCGACGTACACCCAACCAGCGGTATGGTTAAACTGGTCACAAGCAATAGCCCAGACAGCTTACAACTGTTATTTGAAAACTTTGCAACTGATGCTGGACCAGATCTCAGGGTTTGGATATCATCTTCTACCAATCCAGCCACTTATACTGAAATTGGCATGTTAAAAGCTACCAATGGTACATTTTCATATAAAACTCCCATTTCCTACGATTATACCAATCTTAATAAAGTGCTTATTTGGTGTATAGACTTCTCGGTATTATTCGGCCATGCAACACTCAATTGATATCCATTTAAATACAAGTAGAAAAAGCGGCCTCTCGCTTTAGTATTCCAATCAACTTACAAGTCATCATCTTCATTACAGAACTCTTATGTACATAAGTGATTGCGATATCTGTTGCCCTATGCAAATCAATGCACATCATTATTAACAAAAAAATCAAAAAAAAATGAAAATAATTACATCTATTAGCTCCTTGCTTATTTGTATGGCGACTTTAGTTGCATGTAAAAAAGAAGCCAATCCAACAAATGAACAAAGTACATCTTCGTATTCTATAGATGAAGATGCAGGCAAGAATCCTAATCAAAGCCATCATGTATATACACAGAGCAACCAAACGGATGCGAATGAAATTATTGTTTACAAGAAATTCAATAATGGGCAATTGCAATACATGGGGTCTTACCCAACTGGAGGAACAGGAACTGGTGGCGGACTTGGAAACCAGGGCTCTGTTGCTGTGTCTGAAAATGGTCAATGGCTATTAGCAGTGAATGCCGGCAGCAATTCTGTTTCTTTGTTTAAGATTACGTCGCAAAGTTTACAACTGGTATGTACTGCTCCATCAGGAGGTATGCGCCCGGTAAGCGTAACTCAGTATGGCAAATTGGTGTATGTTTTAAATGCAGGCGGCGAAGGAAATATCTCGGGGTTTAAAATTGAGCACAACCTACAACTAACTGCGATCCCACAGTCTGTGAAACCGTTGAGTTCAATGGCTGCAGGTGCAGCTCAAATTTCATTTACAAGAAATGGTAAAGTACTGGTAGTTACAGAAAAAGCTACTAACAAGATCATCTCATATAGCATAAATTCATACGGCCAACCTGGTATGATGCATCAAATCACATCTGCAAATACTACCCCTTTTGGGTTTGCAGTAGGCCGATTTGGAAATATTTATGTTTCTGAAGCAGCAGGAGGAACTCCAAACGCAAGCACTGTTTCTTCCTACAAAGTAAGTCCCGATGGGAATATTACACTTACTCAGGGCCCCATAGGCACCAATCAAACAGCAGCATGCTGGGTTGTAGTTACAAAAAATAACAGACATGCATACACGACAAATACTGCCAGTAACAGCATCAGCGCTTTCAGTATTCATCCATTTTCAGGAAATGTACAATTACAAAGTGAAATTGCTGCAGCAACGGAAGCTGGCCCCATAGATGCAACAGTAAGCAGCGATTCTAAATTCTTGTATGTTTTAAACGGGGCTTCCCATTCCATCCAGTCATATCGAATAAGTCAATCGGGTGCTCTTTCACACATACAAACGATTACAGGGGTAACAGCCGGGGCAAATGGCCTGGTTGCAGAATAAAGGTAAAAAATATAGTGTATTAAATAATCGACCGAGTTGCGGAAGCCCCAATGATAAATTGGGGCTTCCGCATTGAT
>JBPOHG010000285.1:0-2078 GCA_052035835.1 Bacteroidota bacterium
GTTATTTGTAAAAGAAAAAATATCGGTATGCCCGGAACTATATGCTCCCAGACCTGTGTAAGATGATTGAAGGGGCTTTTGCAATGTCTGTGCCTTGATGGAAAATGACACACTAAGGCATAGAATGACAATTCGAATGAATTTTCTCAATGGCGAATAAAGTTTACCGGAAGTTACCAACTTGAAATTTGGCAACAAAATAAAAGATGCCTTTCCGATTGACAGGATAGCCACCCTTGTTACCTTTGCGGCATGCAAATTTTAGACGGAAAAAAAGCAGCACAAGCCATCAAAGATGAGCTTAAAATA
Source organism: Bacteroidota bacterium (assembly GCA_052035835.1). Classification (GTDB taxonomy): domain Bacteria; phylum Bacteroidota; class Bacteroidia; order Chitinophagales; family Chitinophagaceae; genus Ferruginibacter. The sequence goes on from JBPOHG010000285.1 coordinate 310, forward strand.
GATGTAGCCCAACTGGCTGCAGAAGGAAAAAAAATACCACATCTGGCCGCCATACTCGTTGGCAATAATGGCGCCAGTGAAACTTACGTCGCCGCCAAAGTAAAAGCCTGCGAAGAGGTTGGCTTTCGGTCTACCCTGATACGGCTCGATGAAAACATTACGGAAAACAAATTACTGGATGAGATCAGGCTGCTGAATACAGATCCCGATGTGGATGGCATATTGGTTCAGTTGCCGCTGCCCAAACATATCAGTGACGAAGAAGTGATCAATGCTATTGATCCGGATAAAGATGTAGATGGCTTTCACCCGGTGAATGCGGGTTATATGCTGCAGGGGCTTCCCACTTTTGTTCCGGCTACGCCGCATGGCATTATGCTGCTGCTGAAACATTACAAGATTGAAACAGCCGGCAAGCATGCTGTTGTGGTTGGCCGCAGCAATATTGTGGGCCGGCCTATGAGTGTTTTATTGAGCAGCAATACCAATCCCGGCAACTGCACAGTTACTATCTGCCATTCCAAAACAAAGAACATAAAAGAGTTTTGTTTACAGGCTGATATTATTGTTGCAGCATTGGGAAAACCTGAGTTTGTAACCGCAGATATGGTAAAGGAAGGCGCTGTAGTGATTGATGTGGGCATTACAAGAGTGGAAGACAGCACTAAAAAAAGCGGCTTCAAATTAAAAGGTGATGTGGATTTTGATGCAGTTGCACCAAAATGTTCCTGGATAACACCTGTGCCCGGTGGAGTTGGCCCTATGACAATCGCCGCATTGATGAAGAATACTTTCAAATCCTGTATGCAGAAAAACTAAATGGAAGAAATAACCGCAAATACAACAAGCACTGTTTCACTCCCTGTAATGGAACATTTTTATACCATCCAGGGTGAAGGCTATCACCAGGGTAAGGCGGCATATTTCATCCGGCTGGGTGGTTGTGATGTAGGATGTGTATGGTGTGATGTGAAAGAAAGCTGGGATGCATCCAAACATTCATTAATGAAAATTGAAGAACTCGTAGCCACCGTAAAAAAAACTCCGGCAGAATTAGTAGTCATCACCGGTGGCGAACCCCTGATGCATAACCTTGATGAGTTGACTGATCAGTTACAGCAAGCTGGTTTGAAAACAAATATTGAAACCTCCGGCTCTCATCCGCTTAGCGGCCTGTGGGACTGGATCTGCCTCTCTCCAAAGAAGTTCAAAGCGCCGCTGGAGCCAATACTACATCTAGCCAATGAGCTAAAAGTCATTATCTACCATAAATCAGATTTTGAGTGGGCGGAAAAATATGCAGCCCTTGTTGCCCCGCATTGCAAATTATACCTGCAGCCTGAGTGGGAAAAGGCAGCTGAAATGACACCGGCCATCATCAACTATATCCTTGATAACCCGCAATGGGAATTATCGCTGCAAATTCACAAGTATATTAATGTGCCTTAAGCAACGTTTGGTTTAACAATTTCTTCCTTTGAAAGGAATAAATTCTTTTTAGCTTCGTTATTCGCTAATACAAATCCATTCGATGAAGAAACTGTTGCTTTTCACTTTGTTTTTTTCGGCTATAACGGCTTTGGCGCAACCTTATGACCCAACAAAAGTTAATAAGAAAGCTGTAGGCTATTACAACCAGGCGCAGGAAAGGGCCGTTGAGGAAAATTATATCAGTGCAGCAGGCCTTTTGCAAAAAGCCATCGAAACGGATAAAAATTATGTAGACGCCTACCTGGCACTCGGTTCTGTTTACGGTATATTAAAAAATT
>JBPOHG010000016.1:0-16872 GCA_052035835.1 Bacteroidota bacterium
ATGCGCAAGCAACCCAAAGCACGAACCACCAAAAGCAAAAGCAGGCAGGATGCATTTGCAGAAATTGAAGACAGGGTAAAACAACAAAAAGAAGTAGCTGAAGTTAGCCTTCAGGTTAAAATGACCAGGTTGGGCGGGAAGATCCTGGAAATGAAAAAAGTATACAACAGCTATGGCAACCTTTCTATCATGAAGGGATTCGATTATACGTTCAAACGGGGGGAGCGAATTGGCGTGGTAGGAAAAAATGGCGTTGGAAAATCAACCTTTTTAAAAATTGCATTGCAGCAGGAGCCCCACGACAGTGGCAAGATCAATCATGGTGATACCGTTGTGTTCGGGAATTTCAGCCAGGATGGATTATTGTACAAGGAAGATAAACGGGCCATTGAATATGTTAAATCACTTGCCGAATTTTTTCCGCTCGCAGATGGAAGCAAAATATCTGCCAGCCAATTCATGGAAAAATTCGGTTTTTCCGGGGAACAACAATATACATTGCTCAGCAAACTCAGCGGTGGTGAAAAAAGAAGGTTGCATCTCATGAGTGTGCTTTTTCTCAATCCGAATTTTCTCGTGCTGGATGAACCAACCAATGACCTTGACTTACAAACATTGCGAACGCTGGAGGAATTCCTGCTCGAATACCCCGGTTGCATATTAATCGTTAGCCATGACCGTTATTTTATGGACCGGATGGTTGACCATTTGTTTGCCTTTGAAGGCGATGGGGTGATCCGCGATTTCCCGGGCAACTATTCGCAATACCGCGAAGCCCTGGCAAAAGGCCTGCTCGATAACCATCCCGAACAAATCATGAAAAGCCGGCCCGAGCCGGAAGAAGCTAAACCGGCAAGTTCAACCATAGCGCAAAATACAGCGCCCAAAAAACTATCCTTCAAGGAAAAATTTGAATTGGATACACTCGAAAAAGAGATGCCCTTGTTACAGGAAGAAAAAAATTTGCTGGAAGCAAAAATGAGCACACAGCTTTCTTATGAAGAACTGCAAAAAGCTGCAGACCGCATCAGTGTAATCATTCGCGAACTGGATGAAAAGGAAATGCGCTGGCTCGAACTCAGTGAAAGGGCCGGTTAAACTTATCCCATATGCATATGGAGGTTTTCGAGCACTTCATGTGCAGAAGCAAGTCCGTTTTTCCTCCATAATTCTTCGCCGTCTGAAAACAGGATCATAGTAGGGACCGTCTGCACTTCATACATTTCGGCAAATGAATGGTTCTTATCAATATCTATTGTTAGCATAGTAACCCTGTCGCCTACCTGCTCTTTTATTTCCAGGATAACCGGCGCCTGGGTTTTGCTGGCCTGGCAGGATTCTGCATAAAAATTAATCAGCACAGGCTTATTGGTATGTACTCTCATCGTTTGATATTCTTTTTTAGGTGATTTCATCTATTCCAACACAACGTTGCAACAACCATTTCCCTGTTATTAAACACGCAAATTTGAATGCCTGCCAATACATTGTTGATTGGAGGTAACATTTTTGAAGCAATAAAGCCATCTTTCCCATATTCCCGGATTTGCCTGAACGAAGCTAAAAGCATCGCTGCAATAGGGCTATGAGTGGCATCAGAAATGATGATGATACACATCAGATCTACCACAACCCCTCAACCCTGATACATCTCATTTTGCTGAATGATGAATGTTTCTTTTTGGCCCTATTATGCTCTCTACTTTTGCTACTGAAACAATATCATTCACATCAATAAAAGGAGGTTTATATGTCTACACAAGCACTTACCAAAAGCAACCTGGGACGTCCTGTATTTTTTGATGATTTCTTCAGGCCATGGAACGACTGGTTTGGAGAAAGCGGATTGTCATCCAGCCGAACGTTCACCATCCCACCGGTAAACATTACCGAAGCGAACGGATCGTACCATATTTCCCTGGCCGTACCCGGCATGAAAAAAGAAGATTTCAGCATTGCGGTGGATGCCAATATGCTCACCATTAGCTGTGAGAAATCGGAAGAAAAATCGGAAAATGAAAACACCTATACCAGGAAGGAGTACAATTACACTTCTTTCAGCCGCAGTTTCACTATACCTGAAGAGGTTAATAAATCGGGCATTGAGGCTGTTTATCAAAATGGGGAACTTACCCTCAACCTTCCTAAAAAAGAAGAAACAAAGAAGCCTGCAGCAACCAATATCGCTGTAAAATAACAGGCCTCTTTCCTATGTAAGCCCTGTTGGCATGCCGGCAGGGCTTATTCTATAAGTTTAAACTCCGATAAAATATACCGCTTCTGACCAAAATCATTTTTAACACTGATATTCATCCTCCTTGTTGCCCATCAACAACCTTATTTTTACCCCCAGTATTGTCCCATCAAACATGAGAAACGGGATTTTTGATATGAGAACAATGAAAGCCGGAGATATGACTGCGTTTGGAAGCCATCAGTTATTGTATGAAACCGATACCTGGAAGCGGCTGCTCGAATTTATTCAGGCGGAGAACGTATTCCTGAAAAACCGGCTCGCACTCATTACTAAGCAGGACAGTTCTGATCGGCTGCTGGAGGCGATTGAACATTATCAAAACATGTTTATTCTTGAAGACAATACCATCGGAATGTTACGCCACGATGTTTCGGAGCAGGAAAAATGGATCAAAAAAGAACTGGAAGCCGACGGGTTCCCGGGCAATGAGGCTGAAAAAAAACACAAACGCTTGCGTAAGGAAATTGAAATCGCCGAACAAAAATTCAACAATCTCAAATTTGAATTCAATCGTTTCTTTTCGGAGAAATTATCAGGTTAATGCTGCCATTTATTTACAGGAAGGCTGGTTAGTTGATCATACTTTCCAGCTTTTTTTCATTGATTAGAGTGATATGCCCTTCTTTGATATCAATGAGTTTTTCGCTTTTGAAATCACTCAGCGTACGTATGAGTGATTCAGTGGCAGTACCTGCAATGGTTGCCAGGTTTTCCCTGCTAATGTCGATGGAGAATGTATCAGATCCGGGGGATTGGTATTTTCTTTTCAGTGCCACCAGCGCATCAGCCACTTTTTTGCGCAGTGAGTTGTAAGCCATATTCAGCAACTGGTTTTCTTTTTCGGCTATATTTTTTGCCAGCAGCCCAATGAATTTTTGCGCCACTTCCCGATTGTTGTTCAGCAGGTCTTCAAATTCTTTTTTAGGAATGATCGCCAATTCACAATCATCCATTGCCTCAGCAGTTTCTTTGTACAAGCCGCCCTGCAACAGGGAAACATGGCCCAGGAAATCTCCGGCAGTATACAATTCGGTCACCAGGTCTTTGCCGTCTTCATTGGTTTTATAGGTTTTTACTTTGCCTTTGATCACATAAAAAAGCTGCAAGGGATGATTCCCTTCAGCATAAATTACCTGCTTTTTCTTGTAATGATTGATGCTCCGCTGTTCGGTGAGCGATTTCAGTACATCTTCACTGGAGCTGGCATACAGCAACTGGTTAAGGCCTTCCATATCCGGGCTCAACTGTTGTTTCAACAGGTCTACCTTTTTGAGCCGGCTATCAATTGCATTCAGCAGTTCGGTACCGTCGAAAGGCTTGGTAATATAATCGTCGGCACCAAGTTCCATGCCTTTGCGTAAGTCGCTTCTCTCGGTTTTAGCGGTGAGGAAAATGAATGGGGTATTTTTTATTTCATCGTTCTTGTGAATGGCATGCAACACGCCGTATCCATCGAGGATGGGCATCATGATATCGCAAATGATGAGGTCGGGTTTTTTATCCAAAGCCATTTCAACACCCAGTTTCCCATTGGGTGCTGTAAAAACCTTGTAATTGGCCAATTCAAGGATCTCAGCCGTGTTTTCTCGGATGTCATCGTTGTCTTCAATCAATAACAATGTTTTCATGAAGGCAAATTTAAAGGTTTAAAAGTTACCATAAAGCTGGTGCCTTTTTCGAGTTCGCTGCGGCACAGCACTTTTCCATTCATAAGCTCGGCGTATTTAGAAACGATATGCAGCCCCAGCCCGGTACCTTGTATGTTTGTTGCATTTGATCCCCTGAAAAAACGCTCCATCAAATGTTCCTGGTCTTCTTTTGAAATACCAATACCGCTATCTTTTACCATTAAAATTATTTCATCGGTTTTTGCAATGGTACTTACTTCAATGATCCCCTTTTCGGGTGAAAATTTAATTGCATTTGAAACCAGGTTCATTACAATATGCTTCAGCAACGATGCATCCAGCATCAGCATTTCGGCGCCTTCATGTATATAACTGATTTGCTGGCCCTCCTTAGCGGTGGTTTGCATTTCCTGCACCGTGGCTTCTACATGTTTACGGATGTTGATCTCTGCAATTCTCACCTGGATTTTTCCTTCTTCAATTTTTCCAACACTGAGGAAATCATTGAGGATATCTGTTAGCATATTCACAGAGGAAATGATCCGCTGGATATGTTTTTCACGTTTGGGCTGATCATCTGTGCTCTTGTATTTCTCTATCAGGTAAGCAGATGAAAGTACGGTACTAAGCGGTGTCCTGAATTCATGAGACGCCATGGAAACAAAGCGGCTTTTCAGCTCACTCAGTTCCTTCTCCTTTTTTAGTGATTCCCGGAGGTCGGCTTCTGCATTTTTTCTTTCAGATATATCAATGGCCACTCCCATATACCCTGCTATCTGCCGGTTTTTATCCCGGATAGCCGTTACGGTAAGAGACACCGGGAACCTGGTGCCATCTTTTCTTATATACTGGCATTCGGTTTCCTCAACAATATTTCTTCTGGCTTTTTCGGTGAGCACCAAAAAGTCCTCCTTAATGCTGGCACCATACTTCAAGGACAGTTCCTGCCGCACCCTATCAATATCTCCCTGCTCATGAAATATAACCGGGGTTTGTTTCCCTACCAGTTCTTCTTCTGTATACCCGGTAAGGTTCCTTGCCTCCGGGTTGAAAAACCGGATCAATCCTTCATTGTCAACTACAATCAGCATCACGCCTGCATTGTCGAGAATGGCCTTCTGAAAAGCAAGCGATATCTCCAGGTTGTCTCTCGAAACTTCCAGTTCTTCCAAAGTACGGGTAAGTTCTTCGGTACGTTTTTGTACAGTTGCTTCCAGTTCATCATTCAGCTTCTCAATTTCTGCCTCCGCTTTTTTCCTGACCGTGATGTCATTGATAAAACCGATCATCATTTTTTCACCCTTGTCTTCATAATTCCCCAGGCTCACTTCAACCGGAAACTCGGTACCGTCTTTTCGCATGGCAAACAGATCCATTCCAATGCCCATGGGCCTGCTTTTTGGATGATGGGTATAATCTGTACGATGTTTGACATGATTTTCCTGGTATCGCTTTGGGATCAAAACTTCAATTTTCTTTCCAATGATTTCTTTTTCGTCATATCCAAAAAGTGACAATAGAAAAGGGTTGGCAGCTGTTATTTCCCCCTCGCCATTGATTACAATAATTCCCAGCGATGCATGGTTGAACAATGCTTCAAAACGATTGGTAAGGCCATTTTTAGGAAATGAGGAGGAAATCATTGTATAAAATTAAACAGAAATCTGCAATGCAGCTCAACTGAATCGGATGCCATACCAGCTAAAATGGCCAATCCCGCTAAACCTGTTGAATACAGCCCAAATAATTAACAGCACAATCAATAACAGTATAATATTGAATAGTATGCCAGTTAAAATACTTTGCCACCAGCTGCCCCTGTTCATGCTCTTATGAAATACAATATCTGCATAAGCGATATAAATAATCATCAACAGCAGGTAAAGAATATGGTCCTCCAATCCGTTGTACTGTTTAAAAAAATAAGTAAGCAGATAGTTGATTGATTTTATGATGATATCTGTAATTCCCTTTACCGAAAGCAGCATCATGGCATAAACCGTATACTCGCTGTATCGCAACCTCGGTTTATTAAAATGAGCAAGCCATGCTACCAAAGCAACAGCCGGAACAGTGAGCAGCAACAGTACTTTGCTGTATATGTTAAATGCGGCCCCATACTCATTGTTGATATTAAATATCGCTTCTTTTAGTGCCAGTTCCTTGCTTTCGGCAAATGCTGCGATGGCAGTAACCAGTACAAAAAAAGTGAATGGATTAAAATACTTTTTCCTCCGCCCTTCTACAATATACTCAAATGCAACTTTGCCTGGGTTGAGGAGCAACTTTTTCAACATGATCAAAAAACCCTTGTCGGCATGGGTAAATGCATGAAATGCTTCTTCAAAGATATGCCGGAAGGTAAATGCCGACACATTGAATTTTTGTCCGCAGGAACTGCAAAATGAACCTTTAAAATGAACTCCGCAATTTTTGCAGATTTGTTGTGTCATGGTTGATTGCTGTGTAAAAAAATAATAAATCAATACACCGTTTAACAGTTGGGCATACACGAACTACTGGTACACCCTTACATAATCCACTTCCATACGTTGGGGGAAAATGGATTCATCTATTCCCATTTTCCCTCCCCAGTCGCCACCCACAGCGAGATTGATCAGCAGGTGGAATGACTGATCAAATGGCCAGGTTGAATACCCTGTATGTTCGTTGGAAAACTGCAGGTAGCATTTCCCATTAACACTAAAACTGATTTTTTCTGCTGTCCATTCTACTGCATACACATGAAAGCTATCTGCTACGGAGGGAAGGTATACCCCTTTTGTTTTTTGCGTGCCAACCATGTGGTTATAGGATTGGGTATGGATACTCCCAAAAACCGAATCGGGCATGTATCCCACGTGTTCCATGATGTCAATTTCCCCGCTTGCCGGCCAGCCCCCGTATTTCCAATGGGTTGGCAGCATCCAAATGGCAGGCCAAAGGCCTTTGCCCTTGGGCAAACGTGCCTTTATTTCTATCCGGCCGTATGTAAAGTCGCCTTTATACTTCGAAATCAGCCTGGCTGAAGTGAACCGGTAACCCCCCACCATTTCTTTTCTGGTTTCTATGATCAAATGGCCTTTTTCTACCCTGGCATTTTCTTTCCTGTCCCAGGAATAATATTGCAATTCGTGATTCCCCCAACCGCAAACATCCGGGCATCCATCTGCCTTATCGTATCCCCATTTGGTAGAATCGGCCAAACCCTCTTTATCAAACTCATCAAACCATACAAGTTTATTAAAATCAGATTGTGCAGCGGCTTCAAACACAGCAGATGATGCCAGCGCCAATATCATAAAGCTTACACATCTTACTAAGAAATTAAAACGGTTCATTCGATTCATTCATTCAATTATTACATAGCACATGACAAGAATCATATGTTTTCGGCAGCTCATTTTTTGTAAATTTACACATCAGTGGATGATTTCGCAATTAAACCTGCGATTTCAAACACCGGTTTACTTTACTCCAGCCTGTTGCTGTGAACGATTGCATTTTTTTTGAGAAATAACTATGTGACATTTTTTTATCACTAAATGTAATGCTATGCTTCGTTCAGTCATTACCGGTAGCGGCAGCTTTATTCCGGCACATATTCAATCGAACCGCTATTTCGCTATTCACCCATTTTACGGAGAAAACAACCTGCCGCTTGGCAAAGATCCTGTTGAAGTAATTGAAAAATTTCAGCAAATCACCGGCATTGCAGAAAGAAGATATGCCAGCGCCGGTCTTAATACGTCTGATATTGGCTGCATTGCAGCGCAAAGGGCGCTAGAAGATAGTGGTACAGATCCCGAGCAAATTAACCAGTTGATCGTTGCCCACAATTTTGGAAACGTTGTTAAACACAGTATCCAAACAGATGCAGTACCGTCCCTGGCAAGCCGTATCAAACATTCTTTGGGCATCCGCAACCCCAATTGTATTGCATATGACATTTTATTTGGGTGCCCCGGCTGGGTGCAGGGCATGATACAGGCTGATGCTTTTTTTAAAGCGGGCATTGCCTCAAAAGCCCTGGTCATTGGTGCCGAAACTTTATCGAGGGTGTTGGATATGTATGACCGTGACAGTATGATATTTAGTGATGGGGCCGGGGCCGCCGTTATAGAGTACATGGAAACCGGCGATGAAGGGCAAGGGATATTATTCAGTTTGGCACAAACCCATGCAGTGGATGAGGTAGACTATATTCATATGGGTAAATCTTATTTTCCAGAAAGCGACCCACGCATCCGATATATCAAAATGAAAGGGCGGAAAGTATACGAATACGCCATGAAATATGTTCCCATGGCGATGAAAGAATGCCTCAACAGGGCTGGCATTCCCATTACATTATTAAAAAAAGTGTTTATCCACCAGGCCAACGAAAAAATGGACGAGGGGATTATCCGCAGGATGTTTGAACTATACGGCATCAGGGAAATTCCCGAAGGCATCATGCCGATGAGTATCCACTGGCTTGGGAACAGTTCTGTTGCCACAGTCCCTACCCTGCTCGACCTGGTGAGGAAGCAGCAGATCGAACAGCAATCCCTGCATCCGGGTGATATTATACTTTTTGCTTCCGTAGGGGCTGGCATGAACATCAATGCAGTCTGTTACAGGTATTGAGAAACTATTGTTGATGATAAAAGAAGACAGGCCCCGATTTCATTGATATCCCTCAAATAAATGCTTCGTTTCCTGGAAAATAAACCTATATTTGTATAGCTTACTTTTACCAAGACTACCATTATCTCCTGAAAGATCGAAACCCTCTATCCGAATAGCTTTATAGCACCTGAACAACCAACCTGAGTTTATACCAGGCAATAACTGCTGCAAATTATTGCGTTTTTTGCCCGGAACAGCCTCTTTAAATTCCTACATTATCCAACCACCAGGCAGGCTTCGTTTCATTAGCATAGCTGAAGACATTCATACCGTCAAACCACAACCATGACCCCAACCTCATTGATACCCACTGATAATAAGACACAAGGGTATAACAGATACATTGCCATCATTATAATGGCAGTCTTTTGCTTTTGTACCCAGATGGCTCACAGCCAGGGGGGCCAACTCGATCCTTCTTTCAACCCCATGGATGTTGGCAGTAAAAAAGAAGGTGCAGATAAAAATGTAAGGGCCATTGCCATCCAGGCCGATGGAAAAATTCTGATTGGTGGCGATTTTACCAATTATAACGGCACGCCGGCAACCCGAATTGCCAGGCTATTACCCAATGGCTTACATGATGCAAGTTTCAATATTTCCGGATCGGGAGCCGATAGTACTATTTACAGCATTGCTATACAAGCTGATGGGAAAATCCTCATCGCAGGGGCTTTCAATACTTATAACGGCGTTCCAGCCAATTATATCACCCGACTCAATGCAGATGGCAGCAAAGACCCTTCATTTAATACAGGTACCGGACCCGATGGCCCGGTGAATGTATTATTGCTTCAACCCAATCAAAAAATTCTTGCAGGAGGCGATTTCCTTCATTACAACACAAGCGAAACAAACTACCTGGTTCGCATAAACGAAGATGGTACGCTTGATGCCAGTTTTGCCGCTACAGGGGTTACAGGAGCGGTAAATGACCTGGCGCTTGAAGCCGGCGGCTCCCTATTTGCCGGTTTTGATAATATCCCCTACCTCAACCGATTAAACAGCGACGGTTCTGCAGATGACTTTTTCAATGCCAGTGGTACAGGTGCCAACGGGCCCGTACAAGCAATACAGGTTCAGGCTGATGGCAAAATCCTGATTGGGGGTTTCTTCAGCTTATACAACAACCTCAATACCAACCTCACCCGAATTAACAACGATGGAACCATCGACCCTTCCTATGATAATACGGCTGGAGGCCTTCCTTTCGGTATTCAGAAATTATTGGTACAGCCCGATGGAAAAATCATTGCCGCCACAGGAGAATACCGGGAAATTTATGCTGGCGGATTGGTAGAAGGAAGTAAAGTAACCAGGCTACTCAGTAACGGGCTTATTGACCCCGATTTTAAACACGAATTTTATACAGAGCTCAATGAAAACGTTTATGCATTAGCGTTACAATCAGATGGTAAATTACTCGTAGCCGAAACTTTTGTAGCCAGGTGGGGTGGCAGCGCCTCCCGTTATGCCATTCACGATGCCGGGCTGGTATATGCCGGTTCAAGGGATTTCAGGATCAACCGCTATATGTCTGACGGCGCCAGCGACAAGGCTTTTTGTTTAAACAATACGCAAAAAGGCGCCAACAGGGAAGTCCTTGCATTGGCCCAGCAATCCGACGGAAAAACGATCCTTGGCGGTATGTTCTTTACGTACAATGGCACAACAGCCAACTATTGTACAAGGGTAAATTCCAATGGGTCTATTGACCCGCTTTTTAATGCAGGTGGATCCGGTTTCAATAAAAAAGTAAATGCCATCGTCATTCAGCCAGATGGTAAAATCATTGCCGGGGGCGTTTTTACAAAATACAATGGAACCAGCACCAATGGGCTTATTCGTTTGAACGCCGATGGAACACGCGACCTTAGCTTTATTTATGATATCCTCCCACTCAACAATGAAGTAAGCAGCCTTTGCCTGCAGGCCGACGGAAAAATTCTTGTTGGAACCATGGGCCGTGTATATCGCCTGCTTCCCGACGGCTCTACAGATACAGGCTTTGCGGGAGAAGTATCGGCAGCGCTTGGTTTCTTTTTCCCTTATGTAAAATCCATTGCTATACAAGCAGATAATAAAATTATTATTGGAGGCTGGTTTTCGGGTACACCGGGTGGAGGAAGATTAAATAATATTGCCCGTCTCAACCCTGATGGCAGCAGAGACAATAGCTTTGCCATTTCGGATCCACTGAATGGTAATTTTCCCGGAGCCGATGACCAGGTATATACAATCGCATTGCAACCAGATGGAAAAATCCTCATCGGAGGATTATTTAAATCCTACACTGCCAACAGTATAACCAGTTCACACAATTATATCATGCGGCTTACAACAGATGGCTTTGCTGATGGTACTTTTAATGCGGGCGGAACAGCAGCCAACTCATTTGTGAATGCCATACATGTGCTTTCTGATGGCAAAATTATGATTGGCGGGAATTTCAGCAGTTATAATGGAATGAATAACAACCATCTTGCACGCCTGAATATTGATGGCAGCCCGGATGGCAGTTTCAATGCCGGCGGAAACGGTACTGAGGATTATATTAATGTATTGATCCCTGTAAACAACGAACAGAAAATATTACTTGCAGGGAATTTCAGTAGCTATAACGGTTACGGAAAGACGAGGATTGCCCGAATCTTTACTTCTGATGTCCCCACAACTACCAGCAATGTAGCTGTTTGTGCTTCTCAATTACCATACAATTGGCTGGGGAATATTTATCCGAACCCTGGCACTTATCAGAATACCATTACTTTCCCCGATGGTTCTGAGTCCATTTCAACCCTTGTATTAACCGAAGGGCCGGGAAACATCCAGGGGCCAGATCGTGTGTGCATGTACATGGTAGACGGAGAAACACCCATATACCAGGTATCGGTGCCAACAGGATCGGTTATTACCTGGTCGGTTAGCAAGCGCACAACGATGCAAATCGTGAGCGGACAGGGAACCAATCATGCAGCGATTCGTTTCCTGGCTGGATTTACTACGGGAACCCTGTATGTAAAAATTGTAAACGCCGCATGCGGTATCAATATCACCCGCTCGATTGCAATAACAACCAGTTTACCATCAACCCCTGCTGCAATTACAGCAAACATGAGCAGTATTTGTTCAATAATTGGTTCGCCCAATGCTGCCTTGTATAGTACAAGGAAAGTTACATCTGCCACTGCTTATAATTGGACTGCCCCATTGGGTGCAAGTATTATTCATCCAAACGGGCCAGGTGTGAATGACACGCTTGTATATGTAATCTTCAGCAGCAGTTATGCAGGTGGAGCCATTACTGTTCAATCGGCCAATGATTGTGGCATGAGCAATGCCCGCAGTATAACGGTTAGCCGTACTCTACCTGCAACGCCGGGATCAATCAGTGGCCCAACCAATGTGTGCAATAATATTTTAACAGGTTCAAATACTGAAGTGGCGCACTACAGCGTGCCATCTCTGCCTGATATAACGTACAACTGGGTAGTTCCTGCCGGCTCAGAAGTGTATTCGGCAGCCGGCCTCAGCACACTTGATATCAGGTTCCCATCTGGTTTTACCAGCGGCACGATTGCTGTAACTGCTGTGAATGGTTGTGGCAGCAGTAGTGCCCGTTCATTTAATATCCGTGCATTACCAGCAGCCATTCCTGGCGCTATTACAGAAACAGGTATTGCCGCATGCCCCGACAGGCAATATACCTATAGCCTTGCTTCAATGCCTGCTAATGCAGACTCCGTGATTTGGACAGTTCCTGCAGGTGCTGTAATCTTATCGGGCCAGGGCACTTCTGCTATTATTGTTTCATACCCTCCAACAGCAGTGAGCGGTTTTGTGAATGCTTATTCGGCCAGCCATTGTACCATAAGCGGTGTTAGAAAATACACAGTAAGTTTACCTGCGTGCCCTCCTCCCATTCCTTTCGCAGGAAACAATGCGTTGTTTACAAGAACTGCTACCAATCCTTTAAATGCTGCATTTGATGCAGTTGTATTTCCCAATCCTTCTACCAGCGCATTCAGGGTAAATGTTAAGTCTGCTTTATCAGACATCATTCAATACCGCATCCTTGATGCAACAGGAAGGCAACTTTATCAATCTACAGCGAAAGCAAATGAAACGATTGTTACCGGTGAATGGCTAAAAGCAGGCATCTATTTACTCGAAATCAGGCAGGGGAATGAAACAAAGACATTGAGATTGGTTAAGCAATAAACTACTCCTTTAATATTTTTAAGCCGCTCAAAAACAGAGCGGCTTTTTCTTTAAGAAAAATTTGGCAAAAAAAAGTGACTGCCTACTGATGACTTTTTGCATTTTATGTCATGATAGCATATAAACCAACCGCATGACAGACCCGCAAATCATTCAAAACCTACTAAACAACCGGTATTCGGCAGCATTGAAGGGTTTATATAAGGTTTTCCCATCAGTTAAAAAGCATATTCTCAACAACAATGGCAATACAGAAGATGCACAGGATATTTTTCAGGATGCATTGGTGATTTTGTACAAGAAAGTTCATGCAGGTGAAATTTCAGCGGAAAAAAACATACAAGCCTACCTTACGACCATTGTTAAAAATCGATGGTTAGAAGAACTCCGGAGACGTAAAAAACTCCCACACGGAGAAATGACAGGAGAATTGGCAAGCGAAGAAATTGAACCCGAAACACAATACCAGGCGGCACGTACGGCCTATCATCTACTGGGAGAAAAATGCCGTGCGTTGCTCAGCCTGTTTTATCATAGCAAAAAGAGTTATAAGGAAATAGCATCTTTGCTAGCCTTTGGAGATGAACGGGTAGCCAAGAATCAAAAGTACAGGTGCCTTCAAAAAGCAAAAGAAAATTATCAAACATTATTACAATCTAACAGCCATGCAAAATAATTCAGTAGAAATTGACCGTTATCTTTTAAACGAAATGTCGGAAGAAAACAAAGCAGCTTTTGAAAAAAGGCTGGCCGACGAACCTTCCATAAGGGAAGAATTACGCATACAGCAGTCGATCATTGATTCGGCTATTGATGCGGGTATCAAAATGGAGTTCACATCTGCAATGAAAAGCAGAATATCGATGAGGCGTTTGTATTTAATCGCAGCGGTATTTACTGGTATGGTGTTCGTCATTGGACTGTACTATAGCAATTCTAAAAAAACCGATACATTAAAACCAAATCTACCATTGGTAAATAATGGGCGCATGCTACAAAAAAGGTTTGTTAACCCTCCAGACAAAACAGTAGATGTACCAATGAGCGAATTTTATTTTGACGCGTCTAAAGGAGATACTATTTTCAGTAATACCGGGTCTATATTATGTTTCCCTGCCGGTTCCCTTCTCGATGAAGCAGGAAAAACCGCAAGTGGAATTGTAACACTTCAGTTTCGTGAATTTAAAGATCCTGCAGATTTTTTCCTGTCGGGCATTCCCATGTCCTATGATTCTGCAGGAAAACGTTTCAATTTTGAATCATCAGTGATGTGCGATATCGTTGTATACAAAAACAAAAAGCCGCTTTCGATCAACAAAGCAATCAGTCCTACCGTATATCTCACTTCCCTAAACAAAAACCCTGCGCACAATCTTTATTACCTCGATACTATTGCACGAAAATGGGTTTTTGAAGGGAAAGATGAGATTCTGAACATCAATAAAAAATCAACAGTTAACACAACTGAAATGAATACACGAAGAGAGGAAACAACTGCAGTACTTCCCGTAAAACCAATATTACCATCCATAGCTACTGAAGGTAAACAGGCGTTTTCCATTGAGATAGAACCTGGATCTTTTGAAGAATTGTTCGCCTATCACGGATTAAAATTTGAATTGCTGGAGAAGCAGATTCAATTACAATCGGAGGCCGATGAACATTGGGATGATGTAAAACTTCAAAAAACCAACATACCCGGGGTTTTCAAGGTTACATTTACCAATAAATCGAAATCAGTATCATACCAGGTAAAGCCGGTATTAGAAGGCAAAGACTACGATGCAGCGCTCAAAGACTTTGAACAAAAAGATTACGCTTACAAACTGGCCCTTCAAAACAGGATGATACAGCAGCAAAATAGTATTGATAGTATCAAAAAAATAAAGGCCGAAGAAGCAGTGATGGCCCAGGCAGAAAATGAACGCATAGAAAATATCAATCAACTGATACGTGCAAGAAACAAGAGTATGAGAGAAAACAGACAAAAAGTTGAGCAGGAAATGCTTCGGCAGGAAGCTTTGGTTGCCCAACAGCAAATTATCAATGATGCCGCTTTTGCAAAACAAGTAGCTTACTTCTCTCAACAGGCCAATGACATAGACATCAGTAATAATATAATGCGGAGTTTTTCCCTTAACAGATTTGGTATATGGAACTGCGACCATCCACAATATCCTCAACTTGAAATACAGGTAGTTCCTTCTTTCAGCAGTTCTCCCGGTGATACAATTATGTTTTCACAGGTTGCCGTCGTTTATAAAAATTTTAATGGAATAACCCAGTACCCTTACAATATGCCCATCAGGGTGATACCTGGAGATGATAATATGCTTTGGGCCATTCATAATAAACAGTTGTACTACTATACATATAAAGATTTCAAAAATTCCGGCATCAACAGAAATTCATTTAAATACCATTTTGAAATGAGAAAAGCCGAAATAGAATTTACAGGATATGATGCTGTAAAAGGATTTTTAAACACCCTGTAAAACATACCCGTTTACCCTAACAAAAATCCCCGGCATCTACCGGGGATTTGAAATTTATTGCCTGCTTGTATTAGAGTTTAATAAACCTGTGCCTGGATGAATAACTACCCTGCGACACTTCTACCATATAAGTACCGGCTTTCAGCGACTGGCCAATGGCGGTAAGTTTATTTGGCATTACCTGCATAGCCTGCAACCTTCTTCCCTGCATATCGTAAATGCGGCATTGCAATGGCTCATTGCTGTTAAGTTTAACCAGTAAGTGGCTCATGCTAACCGTTGGATTGGGATATAGTTCCACTACCGGATCTATACTTAACCCTCGACTTATGCCACCAGCTTTTGAAATTGGCGGCGGTGGCAAACAAATGCCCAATTTAACTGATAAGGAACGGGTAGAACTTGTGCCACAATTGCTAACAGCTGTTGCCCTGATGTAATCATTGATTGCTGTTGATGGATAAGAAACCGTAATGCTTGTTGTACCTTGTCCGCTCAACAATGTTGCTCCTGCAGGAACCACCCACTGAATGCTGTTAGCATTCGTTGGCATGTTTGCAAAAGAATAAGCATATACCCTGTCTGGACAATCGGCCAATTGAGTAACAGTAATGCTTCCCAATGAACCTGGAAGTAATTTTCGTACGGTAAGTGAACGAGCCGAGCTTGAGCCGCATCCGTTTACTGCTGCAACGGTAACTGTACCAGATGTAAATGAAGAGGGATACAGCATAGAAATGTTGTTGCTGCCCTGCCCCGCAAATCCTATGACTCCTGCAGGAACAGTCCATTGATAACTATCTACGTTCGGCATGGATGTTACAGCATATTGCGCAATGGTGCCCGAAGGATCTAGGTGGTTGCAAACATTTGCAGGGCCACTGATCATTCCGGGAGTATATGGGTTTGTACGGCTGATCGTTAAACTGCGTGCGTTGCTCACACCACAATCATTCACCGATTGAACGGTAATTGCACTGGTGGTAAACCCAGTGGTGAACTTAACAGAAACAACGGTATCATTCACACCGGCTCCCAATGGATGTTCAATGATAGCGGTACCAGCCTGGGCTGTCCAGATATATGAAGAAGCCCCCGTAACTTTTCGTGTTGTATAAATAATGGGCACATCGGTTCCAATGCTCGGACATACGTTACTGGTAGATGCCACAATGGGCGATGGCGTAGATGGCAATTGGCCCAATAACCTGAATTGCCTTTCGCTACTGGTTCCACATTCCGACGAAGCAGATACTTTAAACAACCTGTTTGAATTGCTGAGGAAATTGCTGTTGATGGTAACGCTGATGCTGTTGGTTCCCTGTCCGCCTACAAGTGTAACTACCGGAGGGATCGTCCAGTTGTAACTGGTAGCACCATTCACCGGGGCTACAGAATATACCAGCACCGTGCTGCTGCCGATATAAGCACATACATTTGAAATTCCCGAAACCTGGCCTGGCGTACCAGGCGTAATTGGCCTTGGGTTCACTGTTACCGGGGTAGCAGGAGAAACTAAGTTGCTACTGTTGCGATAAGTTACCTGGTAAGTTCCGGGCGACACATTGCTGAAAAGACTTGATGACTGATAAGCACCGCC
>JBPOHG010000019.1:0-2401 GCA_052035835.1 Bacteroidota bacterium
GATGATGGTATGGCCAAGTTCGCCGGCAAATCCATCATGGCCTACAACGATTTTTCCGTCAATCACAATCCCACTTCCAACGCCTGTTCCTAAAGTGATCGTAATGAAATGTTTCATGTTTCTCGTGCATCCATACATCATTTCACCCATCGCTGCGGCATTTGCATCATTGGTGAGTTTGGTGGTAAGCCCGAACTTCTTCTCCATCAAGCCTGCAATCGGAATGATCCCTTTCCAACGGAGATTGGGTGCATATTCAATAGTTCCCGTGTATATATTACCGTTAGGTGCTCCCATGCCGATGCCAACAAAATGTTCTGGGCCACCTACACGGCCGATCATTGGTATGAGCTTCGCATGCAGGTCTTCAATAAAATCCTCCACCACTTCATGGTCATTGCTGGGAATGCGGTCTTGTTCAAGGATTTCCCCCTGGCTGTTTACAACCCCAAACTTGGTGGTTGTTCCACCAACATCAATGCCAATGGCATACTTCTTTTCCATCTGAATTATTTTTTTTCGGCAGTTTACTGCCGTGATTTTTTTAGATCAATGCCCGCTTCCTGCAGTATGGGCCTTATCGTAATCAATGCCCTGGCGTTTCAGGATACCTTTTACTGCAATGGCAAAAAATGTAAGATAAGCGAAGCAGATTACCGGTACCCAATATGAATCATGAATACCAATCACATCGGCCAGTTTACCCTGGATAGGGGGGATAATGCCACCACCGAGGATCATCATGATGAGAAACGCAGAACCCTGCGGTGTATATTTTCCTAGGCCAGCAATTGATAAACTAAAAATACATGGCCACATAATCGAACAGCAAAGTCCGCCGCTCAGGAATGCGTAAGTAGCAACGGTGCCTGTGGTTTGAATTCCGATGATCATAGCAACAACGCCCAGGAATCCGAAAATCATCAATGTCCTTGCAGGCTGGTCGTTGCTAACGTAGAAAGCGGCTATTTGTACGGCAACGCAAATAATATAGTAGTACATGCCTTCCATTGGGTAACCTGCCAAAGTACCAACACCCAGTAGGATGCCAAAAGCGATCAATGGAACTATGATCTGTAGTATTACTTTTGTTTGCCTGGAGAGGTTGAATGCAGAAACTGCACCAGCCCATCTCCCGATCATTAAACTGCCCCAGTACATGGACACATATGGGGTAGATTCTGAAGCCTGTAAACCACCGAATTCTTCCTGTTTCAACAATTCACTCAGGTTGCTACCCACGGCAACTTCCACCCCTACATAAACAAAAATGGCCAGCATGCCCAATACCAATTGCGGGTATTTCATTGCACCCCATCCACTGGCATTTTTACGGGCTGTCATATTAGCAAACAATAAGCCTATGACAACAACCGCCAGGGCTCCCAGGAGCCAGTTGAGGCGATAAGAGTTCATGGCATGGATTTCAGCTTCAGAAGCATTCGTAAGGTCAACTTTATAACTGCTAAACACAGGTGCAAAAAGCATGATCAGTAAACCCGTCATAATAACCAAGAGGAACAAAGCCTTATTGGCTTTTTCGGGGCTTTCATTCATAACCCCCGAAGGCACTTTGCGGGAGAAAAAGAACAAGGCGGCAGCACCAATAAACAATGCACCCACACCACTATACAAAACGATTACTTTGCTTAAACTCAATGCTGCTATCTGCTCATCTGTAACTGCGGCAGTTGTTCCAAATAACGCCAACGCCACAACGATGGGGCCAATGGTAGTACCAAAGGAATTGATACCGCCGCCCAGGTTTACCCGGCTTGTCCCTGTAGACGGATCGCCCAATGAAATGGCGAATGGCTGTGCTGCAGTTTGCTGAAGAGAGAATCCAAGTGCCACAATGAAAAGTCCGGCAAGCATACCTGCAAAAGCATTGGCATTCACCGCTATGATCATCGCAGCCGCACCCACGGCCGAAAACAACAAACCATACACAATACTTTTCTTATATCCCCATTGGCCAACCAGGTCTTTTCCTCCCAGTGAGCCATATGCGAACAAAACGAGCGCACCAATGTAATAGGCAGTATAAAAAGCGAAATCAATTAACTGGCTTTGAAACTGGTCGAGGTTGAAATAATGTTTGCAAAAAGGAATAAAAATACTGTTGCCGGCCGCTATAAAACCCCAGAAAAAGAAGACAGTGACCAAAGTGCCCAATGCACCATAATTGGTTGGGATAGACGGCGATTTTACTTCCCCGGTTACAGGGTTTTGTTGGTTTACAGACATAGTAGTTGGTTTGGCCGCTGAAAATAACAAGAATTTTAAAGATGGTGAAAATTAATTTTGAGGATCAGTGAGTTAAGAGGGTTTGCACAGCGCCAGAAAATAGCACCTGCTTTTTATTATGTTCCCAAACCTTCTTACATTCATCAAAATATTT
>JBPOHG010000102.1:0-1645 GCA_052035835.1 Bacteroidota bacterium
TCTTCCCCTGAAACTTTGTTATTTGAACCCCTGCATACCACCGATTATTTTGCATCAACAGGCATAAAATTAAGTGAGGAAGTTCAGCAGGGCGATAAATTGGGAAAACAACTGAAGAGTTTTACAGAATGGCTCAAAACCATGAAAAAAGTTCATGGGGACAAATTGCCCGATCAGAGCATCGCTGTAGACATCGCCGTTCAAAAAATGGCTGAAAACAGTAATAAAGAACAGGAAGTGATCACAGAATCCATGGCGGAAGTATTTCATCAGCAGGGTAAAAACAGGAAAGCCAGGGAAGTGTACGAAAAATTAAGTTTGCTTAATCCTTCCAAAAGCGCTTACTTTGCAGCCAAAATAGAATTTTTAAAAGAGAATTGATATGTTAGCATTATTTGGAGTATTGATTATTATTGCCTCTATTATACTGGGATTGATCGTATTGATCCAGAACCCCAAGGGGGGCGGTTTATCCGGCACATTGGGTGGATTCAGCAACCAGTTAATGGGTGTAAAACAAACCACCGATGTATTAGAGAAAGGAACCTGGGTTTTTGCAGCAGCAGTTGCCGTTCTTTGCCTGATCTCTCCTGCTTTCATCCCTAAAGAAGGGGCATCACAGGGCGACGACCTGCTGAAGAACGCCACCACTACTCCTCAGCAAAAAGCAGTGACCCCTGCCCCTGCTACCAATACCACTACTTTGCCGGGAGCACAAACGGCCACTCCAGACACGAATAAATAATAGCTTTATAAAATATTACCAGCCCCGCAATAAACGGCGGGGTTTTTTATTTTTCTTTGTATTGCCTGAACCAGATCCAAGATGAAAAAAATCGTTCTCACCGTACTGGGCGTACTTGTTTTACTGGGCATTTATGCCGGCTGGAACATTATTGGCCCCACCGTAAATTCGCCAGAAAGCAAATACTTCTACATTAAGACCGGCAGCACCTATGCCGATGTAAAAAAAGACCTGCTCGAACAAAACATCATAAAAAACGGGTTCTTTTTCGAACGCATTTCCCGCCAAACAGGATTTCATCAGAAAGTAAAAGCTGGCAGGTACGAAATTAAAGAAGGCAGCAGCCTGCTTTCACTAGTACGTATGCTCAAGGCCGGAAACCAGTCGGCCGTTCGTTTTGTGATCAATAAACTGCGCACCAAAGAAGACCTGGCATCAAGGATAGGCATGTATTTTGAGGCCGATTCTACCGAAGCCATCAGGTTCCTTACCAGCAACGATTCACTGGCTTCTTTTGGATTAGACACCAATACAGTTATGACAGCCGTTATTCCCAATTCCTACCTGTTTTGGTGGAATGGATCATTCAAACGGGTGTTTACCCGCCTTAAAGACCAGCATGATAAATTCTGGAATGGCAAAAGAGATGAAAAAGCCAGGGCAATGGGTTTTACCCCCGCCCAGATTTATACCATCGCCAGCATCGTGGAAGAAGAAACCAACAAACAGGAAGACAAAGGAAAGATTGCGAGCGTATACATCAACAGGGTACAAAAAGGCATGAAATTAGAGGCCGACCCAACCGTTAAATATGCCATGCGCAACTTTGGCTTGAAACGGATCCTGCATGGGCATCTCGCTTATGCATCACCGTATAATACCTATCAGCAAACCGGATTA
>JBPOHG010000109.1:0-2305 GCA_052035835.1 Bacteroidota bacterium
TTCATTGCTATTGAGATAAATGGTATCTGCCAGGTGGATCCAGGGTTGCAGCAGTCCATCCAGGGTATCGAGCCATACAATCGTTTCAATTCCCGAAATGGCACGTGCTTCTGCGGCCCGCAACCGGTGGCCATCCCATTTTTCTTTTAATTCATTGGGGCGAACGAGTACCAATACCTCTTTGTATTTGGGGTCTGGATGGTCGGGAAACAACAGCAGCATACTGTCCTCCTGCCCGATACCTGTTAACCAAAACAGGTCGGAGTTCTGTTTGAATTTATACAACTGGTCGGCATTGGTGGGCAATTCATCATTGCTGTTGAAAATAGCGATGGATTGTTTTTCCATGCGTTCGGTGAACCTGCGCCTGTTTTGAACAAAGATTTCGGGGTTTAATGGAAGATATTTCATGTATCCTGGTTGATGTTGAATGGTATTGAAATCAAAATCCTATAAAATTACAAGATAAGTGATTAATTTATTACCTGAAAACCAATGACTAAGATCATCCTGCAAAACAGAAAAATAATTCCCATTTAACAGAATTCCGCATTTGGTAAATCTGCCCACAAAGAAAAGCAGTGATATTAAAAAATTACGAAGATTTTACTCAATCTTTAAACAATCCTACATTATTGGGGCTCCTTCTGAAAATACCTTTAAAAATTGAATATTACCTTTGCATTTCTAACTAAACAAACGCTTGCTATGTCAGTATCAACCATGATTGAAGCTCCTTTAAAAGCATTGAGCGCCATGGGATTTAAAATTTCCCAGCCCCTTCATTACCAGCTAACTCCCGAAGAACTGGCCAACCGTGCCATCGAACGCAAAGAAGGCGTTTTGAATGATACGGGTGCCCTTTTGATCAATACAGGGGAATTTACAGGCCGCAGCCCGAAAGACAAATTCATCGTTAAAGATGCTATTACAGCAGATTCTGTTCATTGGAACGATTTTAATATCCCAATGGATGTTAAGTATTTCGATGGATTGTATGATAAACTCGTGAACCACCTCAGCAGCAAAGAAATTTTTGTACGTGATTGTTATGCATGTGCCGACCCTGCCTACCGCATGAACATCCGCGTGATCAACGAAATGCCTGCAAACAATTTATTTGCTTACAATATGTTCCTTCGCCCAACAGAAGAGGAACTCGAAAATTTTGAACCCAGCTGGCATATTATCCAATCGCCCAGTTTCAAAGCCGATCCTGCGGTTGACGGAACCAGGCAACACAATTTCGCCATTGTAAACTTCACCAAGCGTATCATTCTCATTGGTGGCACAGGGTATACCGGCGAAATGAAAAAAGGAATTTTTACCATTCTCAATTATATCCTGCCGCATGACAAGGGCGTATTGAGCATGCACTGCTCTGCTAATATGGGTAAGGATGGAGACACTGCCATATTTTTTGGACTGAGTGGTACAGGAAAAACGACGCTAAGCGCAGACCCAAATAGAAGCCTGATTGGTGATGATGAGCATGGCTGGACCAATGATACGGTATTTAATTTTGAAGGTGGTTGTTATGCAAAAACGATCGACCTGAGTGAAGAAAAAGAACCAGAGATTTACAGGGCCATTAAGCCGGGCGCCCTTGTTGAAAATGTTACCTTCCTGGAAGGAACAAATAAGATTGATTTTGCCAGTAAGAAGATTACTGAAAACACCAGGGTGAGCTACCCGCTCTCTTTCATCAGCAATGCACTGGAACCTTCTATTGGTAAAACACCAAAGAATATTTTCTTCCTTACTGCAGATGCGTATGGAATCCTTCCTCCCGTTAGCAAACTTACTCCGGGCCAGGCTATGTACCAGTTCATCAGCGGTTATACAGCAAAAGTTGCCGGAACAGAAGCAGGCGTTACTGAGCCTAAGTCAACATTCAGCGCTTGTTTTGGCGCCCCATTCCTACCATTGCACCCTGGGCAATATGCCGAAATGCTGGGTAAAAAAATGAAAGCGCACAATGTGAATGTTTGGATGATCAATACAGGTTGGAGCGGTGGCCCTTACGGTGTAGGGCAACGTATGAAACTACCATACACACGTGCTATGATCACGGCAGCACTGGAAGGCAAATTAGACAATGTTGCATTTGAAGCACACCCGGTATTTGGTATGATGATGCCGGTTGAATGCCCCGGTGTACCTGCTGAAGTATTGAACCCAAGAAACACATGGGCAAACAAAGAAGAATACGATGCCAAAGCAAAAGACCTGGCTTCACAATTCATAAAGAACTTCGAAAAATATGCCAGCGGTGTGAATGAAGAAACACTTGCAGCTGCGCCAA
>JBPOHG010000190.1:0-1710 GCA_052035835.1 Bacteroidota bacterium
GATTTGCCATCGTAATTTGCCGGCTCAGTAACCATTTGATCTATTTATGAGCAACGATTTCAACCGCAATGAAGATGCCCTCAAAATGGCATGGAGTAATGTTCGTCAGAAATTAGAAAAGATTGAACAAGGAGGCGGACTAAAAGCAGCACAGAAACAAAAAGAAAAGAATAAATTAACAGCCAGGGAACGTATCAAACTCCTCATTGATGCAGATAAACCCTTTGTTGAAATTGGGGCTTTTGCAGGGTATGAAATGTATGAAGAACACGGCGGTTGCCCGGCAGGCGGAACGGTAAGCGGGATCGGTTATGTAAGTGGCCGGCAATGTGTCATCGTTGCCAACGACCAAACGGTAAAAGCCGGTGCCTGGTTCCCTATAACCGGGAAGAAAAATCTCCGAATGCAGGAGATCGCCATGGAAAACAAACTGCCCATTATTTATATTGTAGACAGTGCCGGTGTTTACCTGCCCATGCAGGATGAAATTTTCCCCGACAAGGAACATTTCGGCCGCATTTTCAGGAACAATGCCAAAATGAGTGCCATGGGTATCACGCAAATTGCTGCGGTAACAGGCGCTTGCGTGGCCGGAGGTGCTTACCTGCCGATCATGAGTGATGAAACATTGATGGTAGAAGGAGCAGGTTCAATTTTCCTGGCCGGTCCCTACCTGGTGAAAGCTGCCATCGGGGAAGATATTGATGCAGAAACCCTGGGCGGTGCCGTTACGCATACCGAATTGTCGGGCATTGCCGATTATAAATTCAATACAGAAGAGGAGTGCCTTCAACAGGTAAAGAATATCATCCATAAACTGGGCCCCCAACGTACGGCAGGTTTCAACAGGGTAGAAGCCAAAGCCCCTGCAAAAAACAATGGGGAAATTTATGGCATCATGAGCGAGGGGAATGCCAAGCCTTACAATATGCTCGACATGATAGAATGTATTGCCGATGCTGATAGTTTCGATGAATTCAAGCAGGATTATGGTAAATCAATTGTTTGTGGATATGCCCGTATCGATGGGTGGGCTGTTGGTATTGTTGCCAATCAGCGTACCATCGTCAAAAGCAAGAAAGGCGAAATGCAAATGGGCGGTGTTATTTATAACGACAGTGCCGATAAAGCAGCACGTTTTATCATGAATTGCAACCAGAAGAAAATACCATTGGTCTTTTTACAGGATGTAACCGGATTTATGGTGGGAAGCCGCAGCGAACATTCGGGGATCATTAAAGACGGTGCAAAACTCGTGAATGCAGTGGCCAATTCTGTGGTTCCAAAAATAACCATCATTGTGGGCAATTCTTACGGGGCCGGCAATTATGCCATGTGCGGGAAGGCATACGACCCACGCTTTATTTATGCATGGCCCACCGCACGCATCGCAGTGATGGGGGGCGAACAGGCGGCCAAAACCATGCTACAGATTCAAGTGGCTGGAATGAAAGCAAAGGGTGCCGAAGTAACCCCCGATGAGGAAAAAGAAATCCTCAACAGGATCACCGCAAATTACAACCGGCAAACGCAGCCCTTTTATGCAGCAGCACGTTTATGGGTAGACGCTATTATCGATCCAAAAGAAACCCGTAAAGTTATCTCGGAAGGGATAGCTGCGGCCAACAATAACCCGGATATCCCTGAATTTAAAACAGGCGTATTCCAGGTTTAATATTTTACATGTCATTATAAAAATATACAAAATGA
>JBPOHG010000171.1:0-3964 GCA_052035835.1 Bacteroidota bacterium
TTTCTGCATATTACTCATACATTTGCCTTTTGACGTAATTCTGACATCAAATCAAACCCCATTTTCTTCCACAAAAAAAATAAAAGTCCGTATAACCTTATCTGCCTTCAATAATAACCGGTTGGCAGCACTGTATTTAACAGAATTATTGACCGCTTCTTTCAAACACAAAAACAAATGGTACCGCTGCTCTTCAGTAAGATGTATGTTTACGTCTACCTGTACCCGAGAAACAAAAGCCATTTGTTTAGTCATACACATATCTTGGGCATATTGCTGAATTTTGTCTAATACCTGTCCGAGTGAATCATATCCCGCATGCACCGACCATACCAGGTCGCCCAGTTTATCTACCACTTCCCTTGCCGATTGTTGAATGGTGTGAAGCGTAGCATATGCCTGTTGGTGTGCACCCTGTTTTAACTGGTCGCTCGCCAAATGGCTATACATAGACACCCCGCTCAATGTGCTGCCAATGTCATCATGCAACTGGCTGCTGATTTGATTTCGCACCCTTTCAACTGCTAGTTGTTTTTCTATCCTTTCTGTAGCGAGTTCCTTTTCCTGGTGCTGCCATTTTTTTAAAATTGCCACCTGGTAAAAAAACATATCTGCCAGTAACCCTATTCGCATAAATATCAAAGGATAAACGCTAACCATTAAATGTTCTACCCCATTGTTCATCATTATTACCATGATCATGGTAATTCCATTGCCAATCATATTCATAATGATGCCTGCAGCCACCCATCCCACATCGGGTATGCGTTTACGGTAAATGTCTGCAAGCACCACAGCTCCCAGTATTGTTCCGAGAAAGTTGGCCATATAAAAAACAGGTTGTGTGCCCCAACCCACAAAACGGAGTACCAAAAATGCGGCTAGTAAGCCCGTCATTGTTAATAATACCAGCCTGAATGACTGGTGTAAACGGTCACTCTCATATAAACCCGAAAAAAAGCTTCGAACAAAAAGTATATAAAAGAGATGCATCACAATGATAAGCGGGATATTCCCATAATTATAGACAGCTGAATTAAATACTGCGTCATCATGGAGCCCAAAGAATGTATTGGGGGCATTCAGAAAAAAATAGGCCGCCGATAAGAGCAGGTAGATAGCGTAATAAAATACATCTTTGCGTCGGGTAAGATAATAGAGCACCAACAGAAAAATGGTTTGAAATACCAATATTCCCTGGAAGAAAAGGTAAAAAATATGAATGGATTTTTCCATGCGCAAAAGCAAATCAATGCCGCCTTTGCCCAATATAATAAAAAGAAGTTATTAAAGCCAATTATTCGGCCCCCTGCTCTGTTTCAGCAGCGTCGATAAAACCCCACTCCGATTTTAGGCTTTCCAATGCAGCTCCCTGCAATTGTGGCTGGTCATAATGCCCTTTTATAAATTTCTGGCGGTATGCTTCATACACAGATACCGCACAGGCTACCGATATATTCAGCGACTTAATGATACCCACCTGCGGTATGATAAAATTCCCGTCACACAAACGTATGAGTTCATCACTTACGCCACTGTGTTCATTCCCAAACACCAAAGCCACTTTTTCGGTTAGGTTGAGATCATACAAACCAACCGCATCGGCACTCAGGTGTGTTGTGTATATTTTATCATATTTTTTACGAAGGGCATCAAAACAGGCAGCCGTATCCGAAAACTGGTGGATGCTAAGCCATTTGGCCGCACTGGAACTGCTTTTGGCTCCCCATTTCTTATGCCGCGGTATCACTGTATTCAGAATATAGATCTCCTGGATACCCACGGCATCACAGGTACGCATAACAGCAGAGATGTTATGCGGATCGGCCACATTTTCCAATACTACGGTGATATTCATCTGGCGTTTGGCCAATACAGATAAGAGCCTTTCGGAGCGTTCGGGTGTCATAACTGCGAAAATCGGATAAATGCCCAAATAAACTATCCACCTTTTATCAAATTCTTTCTCTCCCAAAACGATGATTTGCTACATTTAGCACAAATTATCATCGCTATGAACAGATTTATTACCACAGGCGCTCTTTGCCTTTCATTGATTGCCTGTAATAATGCAGACAAAAAAGAAAAAGAGAGCGCTCCTAAACCAGATATCCTGGCCCTGAATATGGACAGCACGGTAAGTCCGGGCGCCGATTTTTTTGACTATGCCAATGGTGGGTGGATCAAAAAGAACCCGATTCCGGGCGAACAATCTTCCTGGGGCATCGGCAACCTTGTGATCGAAGAAAACCTGAAACGCCTCCGTGAAATCAGTGAGAAAGCAGCTGCATCTAAAGCCGAAAAAGGAACCAGTGACCAAAAGATCGGCGATTTCTGGAGTGTTGCCATGGATACGGTAAAGCTCGAAGCAGAAGGCTTAAAACCCATTCAGCCCATGCTGGATAAAATTGCCGCTATCAATGATATTCCAGCACTGATTAATGTAGTGGCCGAATGCCGGCAAATTGGTTCGCACACATTATTTGGCGAATATGTAGGCCAGGATGCGAAGAACAGTGAGGTAATGGCTTACCAGTTCTGGCAGGGAGGCATTGCACTGCCCGAACGTGAATATTATTTTAAAAATGACTCTACCACACAGAATATTCGCAATCAATACCAACAGTATATCGCGAAAATGCTCACCATGTCGGGCGAAGATGCCACGAGGGCCGCAACAGCTGCTAAAAACATTCTATCACTGGAAACCAAACTGGCAACCGCTTCCCGTAAGATTGAAGACCTGCGTGACCCATACAAGAACTACAATAAAATGGCCCTGGCCGATCTTGGCAAGATGGCTGGGAATATCAACTGGACCGACTATCTGAAAAGCATGCACGTAACAGGTGTAGATTCTGTTATTGTTGGGCAACCCGAATTTTTCAGCGCCCTCAACAATGTACTGAAAACAACCCCGTTGGAAGACTGGAAAAGCTATGTAAAATTTAATTTATTGTCTGATCTGGCAGCGGTGCTTCCAGATGCTTACGGACAGGAAGCATTCAATTTCAATAAACTCTTCAGTGGTGCCAAAGAAAGAAAGCCCCGCTGGAAGCGCATGATACAACTCGAAGAAGGTGCTATGGGAGAAATGCTGGGCCAACTCTATGTAAAGGAGTTTTTTAATGAGAAAGCCAAAAAGCGTTATACTGATATGGTAGAAGCCATCCGGGAAGCCCTCAAAGACCGCATTGGGAAACTCACCTGGATGAGCGACAGTACTAAACAGAAAGCATATGCGAAATTAGCGGCCATCAAAAGTAAAGTAGGTTATCCCGATAAATGGAAAGACTTTTCTTCCATGGATATCAGCCGCGAAAGCCTCGCCAAAAACTACATGAACTCACGCAAATGGTGGCACAATTATGAATATAGCAAGCTGGGCAAACCGGTTAACCGCGACGAATGGGAAATGTCGCCTCAAACGTACAATGCTTATTACAATCCCAGCAACAATGAAATTGTATTGCCGGCTGGTATATTCACCGTGCCCGGTTACCGCGACGAAGAATTGGATGATGCAGTTGTTTATGGATATGGAGGAGCCAGTACCATTGGCCATGAGATCACACATGGTTTTGATGATGAAGGAAGGCAGTTTGATGAAAAAGGGAATTTGAAAAGCTGGTGGACAAAATCTGATGAAGAAGCATTCACAAAAAGGGCCGCAGTAATGATCAAACAGTTTGATGAATTTGAACCCGTGAAAGGTTACCATATCAATGGCAAAGCAACATTGGGAGAAAATATTGCCGACCTTGGAGGCATTTTGCTGGGTATTGAGGCATTTAAGAAAACAGCTCAATTCAAAGAAAATAAGAAGATCAGCAACCTCACTCCCATGCAACGGTATTTCATGGGTTATTCACTTGGCTGGCTTGGACATATGCGGGAAGAACAATTGAAAAACCTTTTGCTCACCGATGTACACTCCCCGGCCAAATACAGGGTAAACGGGCCA
>JBPOHG010000146.1:0-14769 GCA_052035835.1 Bacteroidota bacterium
ATGGGGCTTATTTATAACCTTTAGAATTTCAGGAATTTATAGAAATTTTGAAGCTGATAAAAGCTGCTTTTCCCCATTTTTTTGATGAAAAGATTGAATTTTTTGTGTTGGTATGCAATTACACGTATTCCTGCATCTTTGCCTGAAATTTACCATTTGAAATTTTCTCTTCTACTTGTATTGATGCTGGCCTCAACCATAGTGGCTGCTCAGCCAGGTTATTCCATTCGGCCCTTTTCATTTACCATGCAGGAAACATCATCACATCAAAACAATGAAAATACGCTCTACACACTCGAATGGAGGGAACCCTCTACAGGATATCCTGAATGGAAAAAGGCATCTTACCAAAACGGAAATTTTACAACCGACCCATTGCGTACTGATATCAATAGCATTCAATTGAAAATTTACCCAAAAAAAAGCAGGGATACCATGTATATCTCCTGTGCCATTTCATTGAATAGGATTCCATTTATTCCCGGGAGATTTGTACTTAATAAAAGTGAGAGTATACTTGCCAATATGCAAGCATACCATGGTATAGCAATTCTAAACCAGCACTGGCAAACATTTAAAGAAACCACCCAAGAAAAAGAAGTTCTTCCTCAGCAACGCAACTGGTATTTCCCCAAAGCATATCAATACTCAGATGAGCCGGAACCATTCTTACAATCTACCCGCTTTTCTTCCAGCGCCCATTTACAATTGTTGAAAGACCAGGGAATAGAAAACTATATCAACATCAATAAACTTTATTATGCTGCTCAGTTTCCAGGGTCTGTTTTCGGGATTGGGTATGTGGAAGACCATGATGAAAAGAAAGAAAAATTTGATACCTATCTACTCGAATCTAAAGATGGTTGTGCGAGCTGGACAATCAAAACAGGTTTGCCGGAAAATATTACGCACCTGGTATTTATTGCCCATGACCGTTTTGGAGTAGCTCAGAGTTACCCATCCAATTCTTTATTGATATTTGATTTTCAGGGCCGCCTGATCTCTTCGGAGGCCAGGGATCAATTACCCCACTCATGGGAAGAGAATATGTTTGTAAATCCTGATGAAGCCATACGTACTACTCACCCTTCGGGAAACGAGTTTTCTGATCCAATAATGAACAACAGCCATATGCCTCATGGTTTTCACCGCCAGTTTACCAATGATGGGATTGTTCATGTTCGGCTCGACAGCCTGCCCTATAACCCTGTACGTATCATGCGTTCAACGGATGCTGGTAAAAGCTGGCTTCCTTCTATAGAATTGAATTCAAATGAAACCTACGTTTACTTAAGCATGCGGAAAAACAAACTGGTACTTCTGAGTTATGATTATATGATGGTAAGTACTGATTTTGGCTTAACATGGAAGTTTTATACAAACAAACCTTTTAGCGGTGGCGAATGGAATTTTATCTGGCTCGATGATAATACCCTTGTAAATGTAACGCAACATTATGCCGACTATTTTACAATTCAATAGTGATTGTTTTATTACACGCTCATAGAATTCACATTTTCTGGCATTTCTCCGAACCTTACATTTTTTATTCTCATCAGGCAGCTTTTTGAAGGTATTGTTTGTCCACCCTATACCTACATTTACACCTACCAAGATTTCATTAAACTGTGTTCCCGTAATCATTAAGCTAAAAAATCCCTGCATGAAAAAGAATATTTACCGTACCCTGCTCTGTGTGTTCTTCGCTGCAGGGATTTTATTCTCCTGTAAAAAGGATGATGCAGACAGCCCTTCCGGCCCTGCTGATCCATTCCCGGTTCCTGCTTCCTCCCCAGTTGATGGATCTGTAAGCGGAAGGATCGTGGATGAAAACGATGTACCGGTAATTGGCGCTACTGTTACCTGTGCCGGTATTGTAACGGTTACAGATGAGAACGGGCTTTTTAATTATCGGGCAATTACCCTCGATAAATATATCACTACTTTGACTGTTTCAAAAAACGGATATTTTAAAGCCTATCGTTCCTTTGCCGCAACGGCATCCCGTAATTATATAAATGTTCAGCTCATCCCTAAAACACTCGCCGGTAGCTTTAACGGCAATAGCAACGGGAGTATCAGTTTGAGTAACGGGACAACGATCAATTTTCAACCAAATAGTATTACAGTTGAAAGCAGTGGAGTAGATTATACCGGCGTAGTGAATGTATATGCTGCATATATAGACCCAACGGCGGAGAATTTTCAAGCATTTGTACCGGGCAACCTGGTGGCAAAAGAAGATGGCAAAATGCTATTCTTACAATCGGCGGGCATGCTTGCAGTGGAGCTGGAGTCGGCGACAGGGGAAAAACTTCAAGTAAACAATTCGCTACCAGCTGCTGTTACCCTTCCGATTCCTACGTCAATTGTAAGTAAAGCACCAGACAGTATTGCTACCTGGAGCCTGGATGCACAAGGGGTTTGGGCAAAAGAATCATTTGCACTAAAGAACGGCAACAGTTACCAATTTAACGCAAGCCATTTTTCATTTTGGAATTGCGATGTACCTATACAGAGTACATATCTTAGCTTGGTTGTAAAAGACCAAAACAGCAACCCGATACCCAATACACTGGTGCGCCTCGACATCATCAATAATACCAGCTTTTGGGCTTCGGCATATGCTACTACAGATGCAAATGGTGTGGCAGCCGGCATCATTCCTTCAGGAGTACAGATGCAGCTTCGTTTGTATAATCCTTCAGCGACATGCGTAAACAATGCTTTTCACACAGAAAACATTGGCCCCTACTTCAGTAATGCTACTACCACCATAACAGCGCAAACAACTATACAAAACTCTGTTATGATTACCGGAACTGCAAAAGACTGCAATGGCCAGCCGCTCGTGAGTGGTACGGTACGTATTTTCAATGGCCAGTATTATCAGTTTACTTCGCTAACCAATGGTATTTACAGTACCATTATTAATTATTGCAATAGCACACTGGGAAATGTCAGTATCATCGTACAGGATAACAATAGTACAGGCCAGGCCAGT
The DNA here is from genome assembly GCA_052035835.1 of Bacteroidota bacterium. Taxonomy (GTDB): domain Bacteria; phylum Bacteroidota; class Bacteroidia; order Chitinophagales; family Chitinophagaceae; genus Ferruginibacter. The sequence continues at coordinate 3,005 of JBPOHG010000146.1, forward strand.
ACGGGTTCATTTGCGCTTAACAGTAATACGATAACAGTACCTCCTCTGAACGTATGCGGTGCAGCTCTCAATGCGTTTGATGGCATCTATGAAGTAACTGGTAGTTTTAATGATGTGTTTTTAGGCACTGCTGCTACCGCAAGGTACCCATTCCAGATCCATTGTGTTTCTATTGATGATTCAACCATTCATGTACTTACAGATGTAAATGGAGCGTTAGCCCCTGCCTTTTTATTTAATAACAATGGGTCCACTACATTTTATGGAAACTTTGGATTGCAGGTATTCTTCAACCACAACGATACTACCATGGCAGAGGTGCGCAATTATTATGGAGATCCAAACAACTTAGCAACAGGTGTTGGAAATCCGGCTATTGGTACAGGAGCACCTGATTATGCAGCATCAAACACCAGTAGGGCAGTTCTCAATCCGGCTGGCAGCAACCGATTCTATCCACAATCACATAATATCAGCATTAGTTATTACATGCTACAACCTACTGTAGTACCTAACGGTTACCGTTGCTCGATGGAAGAAACCTGGCGGTATTTAGGGCCCCGCTAAAAAAAGTTGACTATAAAAAATACCCGCAAATGATAAGCGGGTATTTTTTTACTTATTAGAAAAAACAATCTTAAAAAACCGTTAATTACAACGAGAATAACTCCTATCCCTTTTGCAATGATTTTTTCACGGCGGGCACAATCTTAGTACCATAAATTTCAATAGACCTCATCAGATCTTTGTGAGAAGGGCCACCCACATCCATATGTGCTGCAAACCTTGTTAACCCAAACATGGCTTGCATCTGAAGGATTTTCTCGATTGCTTCATTTGCATCTCCGATGATCAAGGCCCCGCTGCTTGTTCTGCCTGCATCGAATTGTTGGCGCTGGTAGGGGGGCCATCCGCGGGAACTGCCCACCCTGTTCATCTGTGCCGCATACTGTGGATAGTATGACTCAACCGTTTCTTTACTATTATCCCCGAAAAAGCAGTGCATATGTACGCCGACTTGCATTTGATGGGGATCATGTTTTGCCAAAGCATAGTGTGTACGGTAGTAATCAAACAAGGGGACAAACTGTGCAGGGTTCCCTCCTATGATTGCAAAGATCACTGGTAACCCGGCTTTGGCTGCCCTTACAACCGATTCGGGAGTGCCCCCCACAGCCACCCAAATAGCAAGGTGGTTGTTTACTGCTCTTGGCAATACTTCCTGATTGATCAAAGCAGCCCTGTGTTTCCCTTTCCAATGGATGATTTCTTCATTATTGAGTTGGAGAAGCAATTGAAGTTTTTCTTCGAACAGGGTATCATAATCTGCCAGGTCGTATCCATATAATGGGAATGATTCGATGAAACTACCCCGTCCAGCCATTAGTTCTGCCCTACCGTTACTTAATTGATCAATGGTTGCAAAAGATTGATACAGGCGCACGGGGTCGGAAGAGCTCAATACAGAAACAGCACTGCCCAACTTTATCTGCTTTGTAACGGAGGCAGCAGCGGCCAGTACTATTTCTGGTACCGAAACAGCGTAATCAGGGCGATGGTGTTCACCAATTCCAAAAAAATCTATTCCCAGCTCATCCATCAGTTTTATTTGCTCTATCAATTCCCTTAGCCGCTCCCCGGCCAACTGCGTTTCACCGTTACTGTTGCTGTGAAGGTCGCCAAACATACTGACCCCTAATTCCATGGTTCTTTTTGGGTAAAGATACAATTAAGCGGATGAGGCAGCTACTGAAAAAGGGATTAAAATAATTGTAATAAATTTGCAATGCTAAAATTATTCACTATTTTGAATTCAATTCATATCTCTAACGAGCATCCGAAATAAGCCTGTATATCTTTGGTATATCTTTGAATTAAAAAATTCAAGAAGATAAGTTCGCTAATATTAGAACCTTATATCAGGCGTGTTACTATTCAGAAATACAATTGATAGAAATATTTGAAACCATTATCAATACGAATGCAGGAATTACTACAGTAAAGTCAACACAGCGATTCCTATTGCTGGATGGAGAAAGTTGAAATAAAAATTCCCCTTTTCACATTAATGCAATAAATAGTCCCCGGCGTCAAATCGAACAATCGATTTTTGCCTGTAACTTATTATTTAAAAAAAATCAAATATTAATTAATAAACATTTCAATTAAACCTAAAACTCAAAAACATGAATTCAAAACTAACAATAATCGCTGCCGGTGTATTATCAATCGTATCTGCCTGGTTACCCTGGGTTACAGTAATGGGGGTATCACAAAATGGTTTTATGGGAGAACTGAGAGGGAACCCCGGGCTATTCTTTATTGTATTGGGAGCCATTATTGGCATCATGGGTCTTCTGAATAAAAAATGGAGCGCCATCGTTGCTATTCTATTTTCATTAATCGTATGCGCCCTTGGCTTTAAATATTATGGTGATGCAACTTCAGGTGATGCTGCCACCGTAGGTGCTTCAGCCGGATATGGCATTTATGTTATGATTGCAGGAGGTATTGCCGGTATTGCAGGTGGCATCATGCGTTTGATGGCCAAAAAGACTATTGCTGCAGCATAAAATCAATACTAAGGAAATTCAATTAAACAACCAGGCTTGAAGCAGTATCGCTTTCATTCTTAAAGCAATACTGCTTCAGGCTATTTAATAACCACAAAACACTTTAAAAAAATTTCAATGAAAAAAATTATTTTCTCGATGTCTGTTCTTGTTGCTGTTTCCTTTGTTTCCTGTAGTGGAGATAAATCCAAAGAAGGTGGTGATGCTGCAAAAACAGAAACTGCCAGTGCCGACAAAAAAGTATCTGCCGTAATTAATGAAGCAGACTGGGAAGTAAAAGAGCTCGGTGGAACTTCGGCCAACTTTAATGTTCCTCCATTTAGTATGAAACTTCCGAAAGATGCTAAAATAGAAAAGGACACAATGTTAGAAAACCTGCTGAATATCAGGTTCAGTAACAATTACAAACTGACCCTTTATTACAGCCCGATTATGCTGAGCCAGGATTGGAAAATTGCAGATCAGATAGCAGATAAAAGAAAATCAGATATTGGCGTTAATCTGCCTGAGTATGAAATCAAAGTTATCGAAGACAATGCTAATGGATATATCTATTCTTCACACATGAAAGGTGCTGCAACCGGTCCTGTAGGTCACTTTACATTTTTCATGGCAGATAAAAACAAAGGCTATGTTCAGATCAAAGACTTTTGCGAATTCTTCGATGCCGAAGAAGAAGCAGCCATCTGTTCAGAAGCCAATACAAAAAAAATCTTTGATATAATAAAAGGTTCTGCAAAATTTAATTAATCATTTTCAGCAACAAGCGAACTGTAATTAAAATAAAAGCCAGTAAGGAAATCAACTGGCTTTTATTGTAATACACAATCACTAATCAGCTCAATTGAAAAAATGACTGAACACAATAACCTGAATGAAACAATTTAAACACTCAGAAAAATATACAATCTCAATGACTCATCGTTTCAAAGCCATTCGCTTCATTTTATTATTAGTAACAATATTTACAATTACTTATTCCCAGGCACAGATAACTGCCTATATAAATGGCAAAGAAGTAAAAGCCGGAACCTCCATATCTAAAACAGACCTTCCCTCCCTGGAAGTAAGTTTTAAAAAACCTAAACTCCCTTCCTTTATATATGGAAGATGCTACCTGGCTGTTTACCTGAATGATTCTAAAGGCGAATATGTAGGTAACTGGACTTTACAAAAAGACGGATCTGCTGCCGTAGAAGATTTTTTAAAGAATACACCTGCTACAAAAAAATTCAAGGTTTTTGAGAACGGAGAATTGAGATCAGATGGTAATGACCTTAACTGGGCCCTGACTTCATCACCCGGAAGAGAAGCCAGAAAAAATCTTCAGCTCAAAATTATACTTACTTACCGGGAGAGGACTGGTTACCAGGAATACGCTCAATCAATTTCATTGCTGGAACCCCTTATCTTAAATGTACCAATTTGGGATACTAAGAAATTGTATTTACCATTTCTGGATCTTACCCTCGACAAAAGTAATATTGCCAGTGACTTCACGCTGGTACAGAACGGGCGCCTGGGTGCAAAAGGAACAGAACTGGGATACGAATTTGTAGATAATAAAAAATACAAGTATAGTATTTATGCCTTATCCAGTGAAGACTATCCTGGACTGAATGCAAAAGAACTGGCTGATGATTTTATTCATGCCGCCGCCTTATATGCAGCACAGGATTATGTAACCAAGTTCAGCAATTATGATATTGAAAAATACACATTGCCATGGGACGACATCAATCATCTGCTGAGTGAAAGAAGAAGAATTCCAAGCCTTAGCTGGAAAAATGATAAAGAAATTAAAAAAATGGACCTAATGCCTTTGTTTCAAACTGTAGAAGTAAATGGCCTGAAAGGCTATTCTTATAAAGCTGATCTTGAATCCAGGATAGATAGAAATTCCAAATGGCAACCCAACGGTAAATTTGTGATCTATATTCTCAATCATCCGAATAATCCGGCACTGACGCTGGTTGCTTCAACCTCTTTGTATAATGATGCAACTAATGTAGAAGAAATGGATGCATTTTTGAAACAGGTAATCAATAGTATTAAGTTGTAATAAAAAATATACTCAATAATAAAAAAAGCGTCTTTAGTTAAAGACGCTTTTTTATTGCTTTTTAAAGATTAATAATCAAACTGATTGCCATACAAAATATGTATGATTAATATCTCATACTAGCGACTATATAAAAATTCCTCTGTCCCGATAATAGTTTTAATATAATACTGTCCTGCTGCCAACTCGTTTAACGGAATTTTCTGTATACCATCAACCAGCATGAATGTTTTGATCAGCTTACCTGCACTGTTAAATATGACTGCAGTTGTATTCAACAGTGATTTGTCGATTACTTCTACCCGTAAATTAATTTGAACAGGATTCTGCAGAATTCTTATTCCACCAGCCAATACAGACAATTGTACTTTAAGAATATTGGAATAGGTATAATGGCCATCTGTATCAATCATCTTCAACCTGAAATATGTTATTCCGGGTTTAACTGACATTAACCTGGAATATAAATTACCACCGCTTCCCCATGCAGGCACAGCTGCCATCTGGCTGAATTGAACCGCATCCGTACTTTGCTCAATTTCAAAAATACTTGTATTGATTTCATTCCTGGTTTCCCAGTTCAACAGTACGGTGCTCTCTGCAACATTCAACTTGGCCCTGAACGATAGCAATTGCAATGGTACTGGTGATAATGTTATAACGGTATTGGTTGTATTGGTGATAATCGGAGCATTGTAATCGAAATAAATATTTACTTTATTAGGGATAACACTATTTAAACCAACAGTAGATTGTGGTTTTATCCTGAAACGAATATAACCATGACTGGCAGGCTCATTTACAGCCTTATGTGGTAAGAGAATATTCAGAAATTCAAAAATCACATTATTACCATTTCTCGTCACCTTACACGGATGGGAAGTTTGCAACATCTGGAAACTGGATGCGTCTAACTGACTGTTCAATGTGTCGGAAACTACAATATTAAATGCAGTATCAGTACCTGTATTCTGGAACCGAACCAGGTATTGTATATATGTTCCAGAAACTACCTGTTGCGGTGTAAGTGCCGGAGTAGCGTTCTTATCATTGGGGTCGAATGAGGCAGTAATCCTTGTATAGCTACTATCCCTAACCGTTATACTTCCTGCAGTAGCTGAAGTATTTACAAAAATCGTATCTCCCGGCACTGCTGTTGTTTTAACATTAAATATTGCAGTATAACCGCCACGCTGTCCTGGCGTTAAATTTGTTTCTGTAAAACTGAGGCTACTTCCGTTATCGGTTACTCCCGGATCAGAGCTTGACACAAATTCAAGCCGGGTATTGTCGTAAATAAAAATTGTAACCGGGTTAACGGTAGTTGTCCCAACATTTTCATAGTCTAATGTATAAAACTGAGTAAAACCCGGGCGTGCAGCCCATTCTGGAGTAACCGTCAAAGAAATACTGTCTACCATCACTGTTGGCTGAAGGGCTATATCCTGGGTTTGCAGGCTTGTAAAAGTGGGCATATTGAAATTCAGGGAACCAGGAACTGCAGCATAATATGCAGGCGCTGCTACCGTTAGTAAATTGGTTCCTGTATCTGCTGATAAGTTGTAAAACCCATTTGTATTGCTGAATGTCTGTAGCCCATTGGAAAGATTAATTCCGATATTGGCCCGGTAGTTTTCTGAAGGCTCACGAATACCATTGCTATTATTATCGTAAAATACATTCCCTGAAACTACAGGAAATGACTGGCATTGGTTGGCATTATTCACTGGAGTACACAAAGGCCTTACAGGGTCTAAAACTACGCCACTTACGATATTTGGCAAACAACCGATAGACGTAGATAATGTATTGAGCGATTGCAAATGTTGGGGAAGATGAGGCAAACAATGTAAAGAACCGTTACTACTCACATTTAATACTCGCAAGGAATCTGAAAGCTCTGGCAATGTAGTTATACCTGTATAAATTGCAATAAGTGTTCTTAAATTCGGCGGTAGATTGGGCAATGTTAGCATTGGGTTAGGAAACACATACCAATAAATTGAACAATTTAAGTATTCCAGAAATGGAGGCAATGCAGGTATTGTTTCAATGTAATTATTTGAACAATCAAGAAATTTCAAATCAGCAGGAAGCGGTGCGGGTAAATTTGTAATACCTCCAAATTTATACTCCATTGAAATGCCATCATAATAGATTTGTATATTGCTGCTACAATTAAGATAAGTGAGTGATGAAGGCAGCGCAGGTAGTGTTGTGATAACATTATCACTGCAATCAAGGTATTTAAGCGAAGGTGGGAATGATGTGAATCCGGTGATCCCAGTGAAGGTGGTTGAATTAAGGCCTTTCCCATTACCACTGCAAATTAAAGTATCCATAACGGGAGGTACATTAATTATTCCCGAGTAGAAATTGTTTGAGCAATTAAGGTAGCGAAGGGTTGCAGGTAGGGGTGGTAATGGAATTTGTGCAGGTGACCCTAACCCATTTGATATTCTTGAGCAATCGTAGTACTCTAACTCTGGAGGGAGAGAATTCAACCTAAATTGATAATAAATATTCCGGCATTTTAAAACCTTCAGTGAATTGGGAAATGGGATCGAAGTTGGCAGTTCATTTGAATTATTAGAAATGTCAAGATACCGGAGTGAAGTAAAATACTGAATTCCCTCAAGGGAAACGAAATTCATTCCAGATAAATCCAGGCTATCTTCATTAATTATATCCGGGCAGGTGATATCAATGGTTCCGTCAGGATATGTGCATGAAGGGTAGTTAGATTCAACATATAAATGCAAATAACTGTCTCCCAAATATATGCCCTGTGCATGCGTCTCTGAATATGAAAAAAAAATAAAAAATACTAACCCAATGCATTTGCTGATAAATGTTTTCATAATTGAAACTAATTGATTGGATGGTGGCAGAATAAGAAGCGGGTGATTTAGCAATAGTTAATTTTATAAATATAGGAAAAATTTTCTTTTAAGTATACCAGTTTAATTAGTGATTTGCATATGCTCCGATTGATTTCAAAATGTCCTGCCATAGTAAAAATGAGCGCAATTCACTTCATCAGGTGTTAAGCAAAAACAGTATCTTGTACCAACCAACATCCACGCATGAGACCTACATTCATTTCGTTTTTATTTATATTACATTTTACTTCCCAACTCCATTCACAATCTCCCGGGGGCATTGCCGCAGCCAACACCCTTTGGCTAAAAGCCGACGAAGGGGTAACCAGCAATTCCTCTGTAGTTTCGCAATGGCAGGATTTTTCTAGTGCCAATGTTACAGGTAATTTTACCGTACAACCGCTCAATGGTACCACCAACACACAAACAGGCCCAACGTTGATAGATGCGGGCATTAATTTCAATCCTTACCTGCGTTTCGATGGAAGTACGAATTCCCTTTCGAGCATCAACCAGTTTCCGGGCACTTCCCTGGTGAGCAATAGCAATGTGACAATTTTCCAGGTTTTTAATTTGAAAGGAGGGATTGTTTGGTTGAAATGGGAAACCGACCAGGTAGGTTCAACTGCCCGTTTGGGCTTTGAAAATGCCGGTGGCAATATTCGTTTTGATTTTCCAAAAGCTGTCCCTGCATCGGCCGGCCAAAACGTTGGAAACATCAACGTACTCAACAAACATTCCCTCTCTACAGTGTTTGCTGATGCAACTAGCTCGGTAAACAGGTTGAATGGATTCAACAATAATACCATAGCCATCCCATCACCTGGCAATTTCGCGGCTGTTACCGACAAGCTTGTACTGGGCAATGAAAACCTGATCAACCTGCCTGCACAAATTGACCTTGCTGAAGTGATCATTTATTCTTCTACTTTACCACTTGCCGACAGAAATAAAATTGAAAGCTACCTGGCGGTAAAATATGGTTTCACACTCAACCAGTCTGCAGGATCCAACAACGATTATGTGGCATCCAATGGCACGATCATCTGGAACCAGCTTGCAAATTCAGGATACGGTGCCGATATCACAGGAATCGGCAGGGATGATGCTTCAGGGCTTTCACAAAAACAATCATTATCTGTCAATACCAGTGCCCTGGTAACACTTTATCATGGGAATTACAGCAGTGGTAATTTCCCTTTATTAAACAACGCCAATACCAACAACTTTTCAACGGATCGTTCTTTTTTACTGGCCGGAGACAATGGATTGCCGATTACCCTTACACCCTGCTTTTTTGAAAACAAAGCACAAAGGATGCAAAGGATATGGAAAGTAAACAATACCAATGTTGGTACAGTCACTGTATCAATCGAGCAGGCTGCAGTAGCCAGCACTGTTAAAAACCTGATCAGGTCTGCTGACCCTGGTTTCCCCGCTGCAACTACCGACATCATACCACTCATTGCTGCCAATGGCAAATTATATGCAGAGGTTAATTTTAGTAACAATGACTATTTCAGCTTTTCGTCTGATACAATGACGGTTACACTTTCTCCCATACAACCGGTATGTACAAACCCCAATAGTGGTAGTGTAACCACTACCGTAAGTGGTGGCAACCCTCCTTTCGGGTATGCCTGGTCTCCTTCTGGCCAGGTGACCGCGAATCTCATCAATGTAAATGCAGGCACTTATAACCTTACGGTTACTCAGGGAAGTTGCCAGGCTGTGTACCCTATAACATTAGCAGCCCCCACTCCACCCGCTACCCCCGTAGTGAACCCTGTTAGTATTTGCCCTGGAAACACGGCTACCCTGAATGTTCAAAGCCCCGTTGCTGCACAAACCTATAGCTGGTACATTGTTGCGAATGGCGGGACTGCTTTGGGAAGTGGCACCAGTTTTACCACTCCAACATTATCAGGCAACACAACATACTACATTGAAACAAGTTCAGGTAGCTGTACCAGTAACAGGGTACCCGTTACAGTTAGCATCACTACCATCACCGATGCCGTGGTAAACAACGCAGTCGTTTGTACCGGGAATGCTGCGACACTAACCATTCAAAACCCGGTAGCGGCCCAAACATATAACTGGTATAATACGGCAACAGGGGGCACGGCATTGGGCACTGGCACTATATACACTACGGTTGCATTAACAGCTGCAACAGTATTTTATGTGGAGGCCCTGAATAATGGTTGTAGCCATCCACGTATTCCTGTTAATGTAACTTTAGATAATGTAACATCACCACAGGCTACCGGTGATACTGTTTGTGCTGGCAATGTGGCAACTTTGTTCATTAACAACCCTGATGCCAGCTTAAATTATAGCTGGTACGATGCCCCTAATGCCGGTACGCTGATTGGAAATGGGGTTTCTGTTACAACACCTGTTGTTTCTTCTGAAACTGATTTTTATGTAGAAGCGTACAACGGAAACTGCTACAGTAGCCGCATCAGCGTAACTGTTCGCCTGAAAGCCCCGCTGCAAACACCTGTTGTTGCCACTGGAACAGTTACTCAAAATGCTGTAACATTCAACTGGCAGGGAGTGCCTACAGCGATCGGATACCAGGTTTCAATTGATGGAGGGCCATTCATGAACCCATCAACAGGTACTACAGGGTTAAGCCATACAGTGAGCGGACTAAACACTTCTCAAACGGTTTCCATTGAAGTCATTGCTTTGGGGCCACCAACTGCATGTGGTAATAGTGCGCCCGGAATTGCACAGGCTACCACATACGGAAGCGGCTTTCATATGCCAACGGCATTTACGCCTAACCGTGATTTAAGCAACCCAGTCATAAGGCCACAATTGCCGGGGGGATATCAATTGTTGTTCTTTACAATATATAACAGGTGGGGTCAAAAAGTTTTCAATACCCGTATTGATGGCGCAGGCTGGGACGGCAGTTTGAATGGAAAGAGCCAGCCGGATGGAGCTTATGTATGGGTATGCAGGTATGTGTTTACATATGGGAGGATAATAGACGAAAGGGGAAGTTTTTTATTGCTGCATTGATGGAGTGGCGAAATAAAGCAGGCACTTAAACTAACATGCATCGAAATCGTACAGCCCAAATATAACTTTGCCTAGGTATTTTATTCTGCCAGTAATTTAAAATAAGTGGCTACAAACCTGCCTCCCTTTATTTCACCTTGCACTTCAGCCCTGCGGATGGCATTGCAAAAGCCATTTGTTGCATGTGCATCTCCGTGATCATCGATCCTGGTGCCATCTACAAAATAAGGAACACCTTTCATACGTATGGCCAGATCGCAGCTATTTCCTCTCATTTTAAACTGGCATTCACCACAGGCAGCTTCTACCTGGTAAAGCATCCTGGTAGAATCAATAATGTGAATAGTATTCTTTTGTTGAGCAAAGGATGTATTTGTAATTAAAAAAAACAATAGTATAAACAAAAATCTGATTACTGAAAGCTTCATAGAAATTCTTATTAATTGATGAACAATATAAGATTAATATGTTTCAGTATTGAATAATAAGCAAATCCGCTTTAAAAATTAAGGCATTATATATCTGGTGAAAATCAGATCTTATAACATTAATATTGCCGGCTGAATGTTTTCATGACTAAAACCAGAATTTCAAAATATTGATAATCAGCAAAAAACTATACTACTTTTGGATTATATACCGGATTATATATTAGTATTAAATTGCCACAAAACCCAGCTGATAGAAGCCGGTAATCAGTGGGTTAATCTGGAGTGGTGTCCTAGCAATTCCAACCTTATTTAAACTTACCCCTCAAGTTATTTAGCAAAAATACGCCGAAGTTGACTACCGGATATTTACAAACCGCAACAGGAAAAATGTGAGAAGCTAGCTGGTAAAATCTGCGGGCACAAATACGAAAGAGACTGTACTACTGAATTTAAACTATTAGTTAGAATTAGAATTTACCGTCGAGTTAAAGAACGCCTGATCCAATATTTATAGTATATACCTCCCCTCATATAAAAATTTTGTAACTGAAAACTGCTCTGCTTTAAAAAATCAATATATGCGTTTTTTTATAACGGGTGTACTTTTTGTATCTCTACATTTGTTGATTGGTTTTTCATCGGCTGCATCAAATTCAACGGATTATTTCCGATCAAAAGCTAGTGGAAACTGGACGAGCATCAGTAGTTGGGAATCTTCAACGGGTCCGGCAGGTCCATGGGCTAATGCAACCCTGGTGCCTACTCAGGCTGCCAATACCAT
>JBPOHG010000070.1:0-9319 GCA_052035835.1 Bacteroidota bacterium
GCTGAAAAATATATTTTTGTCGGCAGACAGTGCCAACCGTGTAGACCTTACCAGCATGGCGGGTATCCCTTACATTTATGAAATCAATAAGAATCAACTTCAGGATGATAGCGGACGCATTATTCAACAGGTATTCTTTTATGGGGATGAAGACGGTAAAGTGTTCTTCCCTCCATTCCTCAATTCTTTTTCTTCGAGAGAATGGAAGATTACACCTAAAAAGGAATGGGTTGAAATAAAATCCCTGAAAGGAAAGGTTTGGATCTATGCCAACCGCCCGCTCGATTATGATGCCAATCTCGACGACAGCGCCCAGGTTCATCTCAACAATTACCTCGAAGAAAATGAATTGTACCCTTCTGTTGTAGTGCACAGAGGGCATAGTTATTGGCTACCGGGAACGATTAAACGCATGCCCGACAATGCACGTATTGTTGTATTGGGGTCCTGCGGCGGGTATAAGAACCTCCACCAGATTTTAGAAGTTGCCCCCGAAGCGCATATTATTTCCACTAAGGAGATCGGGGCAGGAGATATCAATAAGCCAATACTTAATTACCTCAACCAATCGATGCTCAATAGCGAAAAGATTATCTGGAAGGATATGTGGCACAGCCTTAGTGGCCAATTCTCCAGGGACCCCAGTAAAACAGTGAGGGAAAGCTGGGATGATTATATCCCCCCTTACCGGAACCTGGGCGCTATCTTCATCAAGGCATATAAAAAGAAAACAGATTCCCTCTAAATAACATTCTGCTACATTTGCAGTATGGATAAGGGCAGTTCGGCCAAAAAAATATTTGATACCTCCCTGTTGCGGCGTGTGTTTACGTTTGCAGCTCCTTACAAATCGAAGTTTTACCTTTCAGTCATATTATCTGTACTGCTGGCTTTGATGGCACCGCTGCGGCCTTTGCTTATTCAGTTAACCATCAATGATGGGATCCGGGGAAATACAGAGGCACATTTTTTTAATGGCCCTGGCGGGTTTATCATAGAAATTACCATCATCCAAATCCTGCTTTTACTGATTGAAACCATAACACGATTTTATTTTACTTTTTCCACAGCTTCGCTCGGCCAAAGCGTAGTTCGTGACCTGCGCAATACAACCTACAGGAAAATACTTCAATTGAATTTATCGCAGTTTGATAAAACACCCATTGGTACACTAACCACCAGGACTATCAACGATATAGAATCTGTAAACGATATTTTCAGTGATGGGCTTATTCCAATCATTGCCGATATGCTGGCGATCGTTTCCATCCTTACCTACATGTTTTGGGCAGATTGGAAACTTACATTGATTTGCCTCATTCCTTTCCCATTCCTCATACTGGCCACTTATTTTTTTAAAGAGTCGGTAAACAAATCATTCATTAAAGTGCGCAATGCAGTTGCCAACCTCAATGCATTTGTTCAGGAACATATCACCGGCATGTCGCTGGTACAGGCCTTTGCTGCCGAGAAGAGAGAACAAGAAAAGTTTACCGCCATCAATGAGGAACATCGCAATGCCAATATCAAAGCCATTTTTGCATATTCTGTTTTCTTTCCGGTAGTAGAACTGGTATCTGCACTCAGCATTGGTTTATTGGTTTGGTGGGCAGCCAAAGAGTCGCTTCATTTGCCACCCGACCAGGCACAGAATGTTGCAGGGATCATCACTTCATTTATTCTTTGCCTTAACCTCCTCTTTAGGCCATTGAGGGTCATTGCTGATAAGTTCAATGTATTGCAGATGGGCATGATTGCCAGTGAAAGGGTTTTTAAAGTGCTGGATAATGATGATGTAACGCTTTCTGATTCCAATCAGGCAACTTCCGGCATTACTGTACAGGGGGCTATTGAATTTAAAAGAGTATGGTTTGGCTACGACCCCAATCAACCGGTTTTAAAAGACATCTCATTTTCGGTGCAACCAGGAACTACCCTGGCCATTGTAGGCAATACAGGAAGTGGCAAAACCTCCATTGTAAGCCTAATCAACAGGTTATACCAGGTACAAAAGGGGGAGATACTGATGGATGGACGAAACATAGAACAATACCCGCTCCATTTCCTGCGAAGCCGTATTGCAGTGGTATTGCAGGATGTATTCCTCTTCAGTGGCTCTATTATGGATAATCTCACGCTCAGGAACCCTGCCATCAGCCGGGAAGAGGTATTGGAGGCTGCCAAATTAATTGGTTTACATGATTTTATCATGCAGTTACCAGGTGGGTACGATTACAATGTGATGGAAAGAGGGGCAACACTTTCGATGGGCCAGCGCCAGTTGCTTTCTTTTATAAGGGCTTTGTTATACAATCCTTCGATACTCATCCTGGATGAGGCAACTTCTTCAATAGACTCTGAAAGTGAGGCACTTATACAGCATGCCATCCATACGTTGATTGCAGGCCGTACGGCTATTGTAATAGCACACCGGCTTAGTACCATTCGAAAAGCCAATACCATTATGGTACTCGAAAAAGGTGCCATCAAAGAAATGGGAACGCATGAGCAGCTTATGCAACAGCAAGGCGCTTATTTTCAATTGCACCGGATGCAATTTTCACAGGCAGAATAACATGGAGGGGTACAACAATGGTTACAATTCATATTGGCAATCCTGTTATTTTAAGAGGATATTTTTTCTTATTTCTTTGCCCTCCATTTTTATATTCAGACATGCGGCCTTATCTTTGCGCCAAAATTTAGGAACGATATGGCAGCGCAGCGCATCAAATCTTTACTGGTAGCGGTTTTCAGCCTTGGGACAGTGTTTTTTTGTACCCCGGCCATCGCCCAGCATGAGGAGCATGAACCCACCGCAGAACACCATGAAGCTGGCGAAGAAAAGCTCGACCCTGCCAAAATCATCATGGATCACATCAAAGATGCGCATGACTTCCATTTTTTCAGCATCGGTGATTTTCATGCTACAGTACCTTTACCAGTTATTTTATACGCTCCCGAAAAAGGGCTGAGTGTTTTTTCTTCTTCACGTTTCGAACATGGCCATGCCGGCTATGAAGGATATAAGCTGGTAGACGGAAATATAGTTGCAGAAGACGGTAGCAAAGTGTACGATTTTTCACTCACCAAAAATGTGGTGCAAATGTTCATCGCCCTCACCATCCTGGTGTTGCTGATGACAGGTATTGCCAAAAAATACAAGAACGGACTGGGTGTTACTTCTGCCCCTAAAGGTTGGCAAAATGCAATTGAACCGGTGATCACATTTGTAAGAGACGATGTAGCGAAGCCAAACCTGGGCCACAAATGGCAGAAATACCTTCCATACCTGCTTACTGTTTTCTTTTTTATCCTGATCAATAATATTTTTGGATTGATCCCTGGTTCAGCCAATGTAACCGGAAATACAGCATTTACTGCAGTAATGGGTGTCATTTCTGCGATTGTAATCCTGGCCAGTACCAACGGCCATTTCTGGGGACATATTTTATGGCCTCCCGGTGTTCCGTTCCTGGTAAAATTAATCCTGATACCTGTGGAACTGGCGGGTGTATTGATCATTAAACCAGCAGCGCTGATCATTCGTCTTTTTGCCAATATGGTGGCAGGCCATATTATCATCTTAAGTTTTATTTCGCTCATCTTCATATTTGGTGCCATGAACAAAGGAGCCGGCTGGGGTTTTTCTCCGGTTTCGATCCTGTTCACCGTTTTCATTTATTTCATTGAAATCCTGGTGGCATTTATCCAGGCCTTTATTTTTACCAACTTAACAGCGGTATTTATTGGCCAGGCATTTGAAGGCGAGCATCACGACGAGCACCATGATGCACATCACGGTACCGCAACAGCGTAATTTTTTTATCACCATAAAACAAGTATCATGACTTTGATGACTTTGTTAGCAGAAGTTGGTTTTTCCCACATGGGTGGAGCCATTGGCGCAGGCCTTGCAGCGATCGGTGCCGGTATCGGTATCGGACAAATCGGTAAAGGCGCTGTAGAAGCCATTGCCCGTCAACCGGAAGCATCCAATGACATTCGTGCAAACATGATCCTCACTGCCGCTTTCGTAGAGGGTGTTGCCCTTTTCGCGGTAATCGCAGGTCTGTTGGCTGTTTTGAAAGCCTAATTGCACCAACATTTTACTGCATCCAATGCACAGGGCGGAGGATGCAGTATATTTCGCTCTTAAGATTTATTCGACATAAACAGAACATCATTTTTCATTTATAATTCATCATTCAAATGGATTTATTATTACCGCACTTAGGATTGATCGTTTGGACGGTTCTTGCGTTCCTGATCGTGTTGTTCATCCTGAAAAAATTTGCCTGGAAACCCATCCTCAAAGGATTGAATGACAGGGAAACCAATATTGCCAATTCTATCGCTACCGCAGAAAAGGTTAAGCTTGAAATGGCACAGTTGAAGTCGGAAAACGAAGCCTTGTTGGCCAGTGCCCGTGAAGAAAGGGCCGTCATGCTGAAGGAAGCAAAAGAGATCAAAGACAAAATGATCAATGATGCCAAAGAAGAAGCCAAAACACAGGCTGCAAAAATCATTGCAGATGCACAGGCTTCAATCAGCAACCAGAAAATGGCAGCACTCACCGATATTAAGAACCAGGTTGGTAAAATGGTTGTAGAAGTAAGTGAGAAAATCCTCAGGAAAGAACTTTCAGATAAGTCGCAACAGGAGTCTTACATCAGGCAACTGGCGGAAGAAATAAAACTGAATTAAGCCAAAGCCAAAAGCGCCAACATGAACAATCCAAGATTAGCAGGAAGATATGCCAAAAGTTTGCTGGGTTTCGCTGTTGAACAAAACCAGTTAGACGCCGTGCATGCCGACATGCGAACCATCAAGGCCATTTGCAAAAGCAACCCCGATTTTGTGGCGATGCTCAAAAGCCCGGTCATCAATGCTGATAAAAAAGAAAAATTACTGGAAGCCATAACCACAGGTAAAGTGAGTGCCATCACAACTTTGTTTCTGAAATTGCTTGTGAGTAAAGCCAGGGAAAACAGCCTACCTGAAATAGCCAAAGCATTCATCGACCAATACAATGAGCGCAATAACATCCACCAGGTGAAAGTTACAACAGCTGTTCCAATGAGCGACCAGCTACGCGACGCCATTGTAGAGAAGATCAAATCCAATACTTCCATTCAGAAAATAGAACTGGAAACTGCCGTAGATGATGATTTGATTGGTGGTTTCACCCTCGAGCTGGGTGATACGTTAGTAGATGCAAGTATTCTCAGGGACCTAAATGATGTGAAAAAACAATTCAAGAGCAACGAATACATTCACAGTATTCGTTAACACAAATCATACGATTGATTGCACAGGGAGCCTTACAGTTATTGTAAGGCTTTTTTGTTACTATTTTTCGGGTGTGATTCCACATTAGCATTGGTTGCAGTGCAGATGTATGGCGTCAATCTACCGGCGAAATTTTGGGTTAAACCATGCCATGGCAATTTCGGCTTCCGCCTGGCCTGATTTTCTGATTCTGTTTTCCAGTTTCCCTTCAACTATGAAACCTGCTTCTGTGAAATAGTTAATAGATTCAGTATTATTTGCAGCGATCATTAACTCAATCCTCCATATGTCGGCCCTGTTTTGGATAATGTTTGAAAGGAGTGTTGCCACTAGTTTTTGTTCCAGTCCGGTTCCATGATATTCGGGGTGAACCGCCATGGTTAGATCTGTGAGCATATGGCTGTATGCTTTTGGGTCCAGCTTGTAACAATGAATTTCTCCAATGAGCAAATGTTCTTTCAATGGGTCAACAGCCACGAATTGCGAACTGTTCTTTAAAGACCTCAGCGTGAAATCTTCTACCTGCTTTTTAGTTGTTTCGGTTTCATCCCTGGTAGAATTTGTGGTGCCCTTGCTTTGTAATTTGTATAAGCGAAAGATATCTCCCGTATCCTTAATGGTTGCTTTTCTACATATGATCTGTTCGGTTTTCATGCAGTATTTTTTTGTATTTGAAAGTTGTTCAGTGCAAAGCTTATTGTAAATCTAACTTTGGCCCTAAAAAAAGAAGCTGCCTGTTTCGGCAGCTTCCTGTATTATGAAAAGACAATAAATGGTTATTGTATCAATACTTTTCCGGTACCTAAAGTGGTTCCGGCACCATCTGATAACACCAGTGCATAAACGCCACGTGCAAGGTTCTTAACAGAAACATCCATATTCTGATAAGGAACGGTTGGGGTGTATGCTTTTACAAATACCCTGGCACCTTTGGCATCATACATGGTTATCTTCCATGCGCTATTGTAAGGTACACCATTGAACCTTACATGGAAATCGCCATCGTTGGGGTTCGGGTAAATGAATGTGTAATTATAAACGGTATCAGTAATGGTGATTGCATTGGATGTGCCATTACAGCCATTTGCATCGGTGGCAGTTGCAGTATAAGCTCCAAGTTCTGTACTGTTAACGACCAGGGTATTACTGGTTTGTCCGTTCACGAGTACTGCATTCTTGTACCAGGCAAAGCTGCTGGCAGCAGGTGTTGAACTGGCAGTAAGCGTGGTGCTTTGTCCGTTTGCCAATGCCGTTCCCGGGTTTGCAGTAATTGTAACAACCGGTAAAGGATTTACAACAATTGTTGCAGTGTTGGAAGTTGCCACTCCGCAATTGGCTGATGTTACAACTACCTGGTATTGGTTGTTATTAATGGATGAAGCAATGTTGCTAAGCAAAAGACTGCTATTGGTTTCCCCTCCCAGATTGGTAAAAGTAGTACCACCATCGGTGCTAATCTGCCATTGGTATGCCAATAAACTACCAGTAGCCGTAACAGTGAGTGTTAAGTCGCTGCCTTCGCAAGCACTGCTGTTTAAGGGCTGTGCAGTGATTTGGGCAGGAACTGATACCTGTAATAATGCAGGGTCTGAAATAACAGAGCCACATGGAACCCCTGTAACAATTACCTGGTAACGATTGTCATTCATTGAAGCTGTAACACCGGTTAAACTGAGGGTACTGTTCGTTGCACCAGCGATATCGGTGTAGGTAGATCCGCCATCAGTACTTACCCTCCATTGATACGTAAGCGTGGCGCCAGTTGCCGCAACTGTGAATGTTGCATTGGCATTTTCACAAACACTTACTGCAGCAGGTTGGCTGTTGATTTGAGCAGTTGATAATATGGTGAGTACCGCTGTAGACGATGTAACGCCTGTAGGAGAGCAGGTGCTGGTTACCAAAACCCTGTAAATATTTCCATTCATAGTCGTGGTTACATTTACCAGGTTGATAACCGGGCTTGTTTCACCGCTGATATTGGTAAATGTAGTACCACCATCGGTACTTACCTGCCATTGGTATGATAGGCCTGCACCGGATGCTGATACCGAGAATAAAGTATTGCTACCTGGGCAAACACTGTTTCCAATTGGTTGCGATGTGATGGAGGCATTGTTGTTAACAGCCAAAACAGCTCCTGCTGAAGTAGCCGTACCAGGACATGCGGTACTGGTTACAACTACCCTGTATTGGTTGTTGTTCATAGAACTGTTTACGGCCGAAAGGTTGAGTGTAGCACTGGTTTCACCTGTTATATCGTTCCATGTTGCGCCGCCATCGGTACTAATTTGCCATTGGTAGCTAAGTGTTGTACCTGTAACGGTTGCACTAAAGCTGGCGGTACCGCCTTCGCATGCCGTTACATTAGACGGAGAAGAAACAATGGCAGCTTCGCTGTTAACCGTTAGCGTTACATTAGAAGATGTAAGCGGGGTGGTACTGCAACTGGAAATTACAACATGGTATACATTGTTATTCAATGAAGCAGGAACAGCCGGAATATTCAGTATAGCAGCAGTAGCTCCGCTGATGTCGGTGAAGGTTGCGCCACCGTCGGTACTTACCTGCCATTGGTAGGTATTGGCAGAACCTGTAGTACCAACTGAGAAACTCGCATTGCTTCCGGCACAAAGCGCCTGGCTGGAAGGTTGAAGGGTGATGGCGGCAGGTTCACTTACAGTAAGCGTAGCTCCTATAGAAGTTGCGTTAGAAGGACAAGCGTTCGTTACAATTACGCGGTAACGATAGTTGTTTAATGCGGCAGTAACTGCTGTAAGTGTTAAGGTTTCAGTAGTTGCACCAGCAATATTACTATAACTCGTTCCGCCATCGGTACTTACCTGCCATTGGTACACGGGGTTTGTGCCTGCTACTACTGCGCTGAAAGTTGCATTGCTACCTGCGCAAGCATTTACGTTGGCGGGCTGAGTTGTAATGGTGGCTGCAGTACAAGTATTAACTGGCAGGATTACTGTAATGGTATCGCTGATGCCTACCCGAACATTGCTGGAGTTAAACAGGTTGCTTTGCATTTCTACAACCGCCTGGTCTTTAATGGCAATATCATCTACATACCATCCTTCAAAATTCGTTCCCACATCGGAAGTGAATCGGAAACGGATCTTGATGCTCTGGTTTGCATACGGAGTGAGGTTTACTTTTGTTTTGATGAATTTATTGCCGCTGCTGCCCGACCATGCAGACCTTCCGTTCAGCAATGTCGTGGCATCCATGGCAGCAGTGTAACCGCCAACAACGATGTTGGGTTGCATATCTGCCCAGGTAGTTCCGCCATCGGTTGAAACTTCCAGTACACCGCCATCGTATTGCGTTTCGGTACTATACCAGTGGCGGAACGACAATGGCGGAGGGGTTGCACCCAGGGCTACTGCATTGGCAAGGGTAAGCTTCTGATCTGACTGTACATCGAGGTTGTCAGAAAAATAGGAGCTGGCCGGACTAAAACTACGATCTGTTGAGATAGCCCAGTTGGTGCTTGTTGTAGAATTGGTAGCCCAGGTTGCTGGGATAACCGTTCCCGTTACCTGGTCTTCAAACAGGTTTACTGTTGGGTAGTAGGCGCCATTATTCACCTGAACAGTAAAAGTATAATCCTGTGTTTGTCCTGCAGCTAAAGTTACAGGGAAACTAACCACCCGATTGGTGGCATTATAGGTACCTCCGCTAACATAAGTTACGTTGGCAGGCAGTGTATCTGTAATGAGGAAATTGGTAACACCACCACATTCGCTGGTGGTAACCCTGTTTGTATAAACAATGTTCTGACCTTCCGGTATCTCAATTACGTTTTGTGTGAGTTGCATGGTGGCACTCCCTGCACTGAAGTCGGGTGATTGGTCTGTAACACTTCCCGATGAACCTTGTGATGCAAATGCACCCATACCCCTTCTCCGGAATGCTTCACGAATGGCACAACTATGGGCACCACCGTAAAGAATTTGATCGGCTTGCAGTATAGCATCCCTGCCATCAATAAAACCCGGGCTGCATGGTTGTAATTTCA
>JBPOHG010000167.1:0-3800 GCA_052035835.1 Bacteroidota bacterium
AGTAAATACAAAGACGACAAGCAAACACTTGAAAAAGACATCAAGGATCAAACCAGTTCCAATCCCTGATTGAATGATTAAATCATCGTAATGAAATTTGAAGGAGAACATTTATTGCCGGGCCAACTCGGACACCTGCTGATCATACTTGCTTTTATAGCCTCCCTGCTTTCCACCATTTCTTTTTTTAAAGCTTCACGTTGCAGCGACCTTGTACAAAAGGCCGGATGGCTACGTTTTGGGAAATCGCTTTTCTTCGTACAGGCGTTGAGTATCTTGTCTGTTTTCGCCATCATTTTCTACATCTGCTTTCATCACTATTACGAGTACATGTATGTGTACAAACATGCATCCAAAGAATTAGAATATAAATACCTGCTGGCCTGTATCTGGGAAGGACAGGAAGGGAGTTTCCTGTTATGGTCTATCTGGCATGCTATCTTGGGATCGGTGATTTTATTGAGTAAAAACCAGGAAACAAAATCAGTTTGGCAGGCGCCGGTATTAACGGTCATCAGCCTTGCACAATTTTTCCTGATGATGATGATACTCGGTATTTACATTTTCAACATCCGCATCGGGAACAGTCCGTTTACCCTTACCCGTAATGAAATTGCTGCGCCTATTTTCGAACAATCCAATTACCTCAACTTTATCAAAGACGGGATGGGGTTAAATGTCCTGCTGCGCAACTACTGGATGGTCATCCACCCGCCCGTATTGTTCCTTGGTTTTGCGGCTGCCATCATTCCTTTTTCGTATGCATATGCCGGTATTCAAACAAAAAAATACGGGGAATGGGTAAAACCGGTATTGCCCTGGGCCTTGTTTTGTGCCGTTGTTTTGGGCGTGGGCATCATGATGGGTGGCAAATGGGCTTATGAGTCGCTGAGCTTTGGCGGTTACTGGGCATGGGACCCTGTAGAAAATGCCTCACTCGTGCCCTGGCTTATCCTGATCGCCGGTTTACATACCATGCTGGTGTACAAGGCTACCGGGCATTCATTAAGGGCCAGTTACCTGTTTGCCATCCTAACTTTTGTATTTGTATTATACTCCACTTTTCTAACACGCACGGGTGTTTTAGGTGATACATCCGTTCATGCCTTTACAGAAGCAGGCAAAGCCATCAATATCATGATCGGTTTATTTGTGCTGTCCTTTACTGTACCCATGATGACGCTTTTCATCAAAAATTACAAGCATATTCCGGCCATTCATAAAGAAGAGCAAACGGGTTCGCGTGAGTTCTGGATGTTTATAGGTTCACTGGCATTTTTTCTATCGGCCATTTTCATTATTGCAGTTACTTCCATTCCGGTGTACAATAAAACACCTTTGCTGCAAACACTGATTGTAAAGATCAATGGTGGAAAACTGGCCATGCCAGAGAATACCGAATTCCTGTATAACAAAGTGATGGTGATGGTAGCCATTGTCATCGGTTTGCTAACAGCTATTTCCCAGTATTTCAAATACAAGGATACTCCTAAAGGGTATTTTCTCAAGAAAATCGTATTCCCTACCAGTGTTGCGGCGATCATTACCACGTTGGTAGCCATTTTTTATCCATTCAATTTTTATAAACACGGGCCAGGGTTCCTGGGGGCTATTTACTTTGCATTTTTTGCAGCCGTGTATGCGGTAGTGGCCAATGCCATGTATATCAGTATTGGGCTCAATCATAAACTCAAAGCTGCCGGGGGATCTGTTTCGCACATCGGTTTTGCACTCATGATTGCCGGTATGCTTATTTCGAGCAGCAACAAACAGGTGATAAGCAACAGTATGGTGAACGGGATACAGGTGCCCACCGGCAATGACCCAATGACCAAACAACAGGATGATCCACGGGAAAACCTTACCCTGATACGTGAAGTACCAACCCGGATGGGAGATTATGAGGTTACTTATACTTCCGATTCATCCGGGCATGAAAAAGGCCGCAAGTTCTATAACCTGCAATTTGAAAAGAAAAAGATCGGGGAAAAAACTGCCAGCGAACGTTTCCAGTTGAAGCCGGATGTATACATCATGAAGGATAACAACATGAGCAGCAACCCCGATACCAAATCCTATCTTTCAAAAGATATCTTCACTTATATCTCCTATGCCATCAACCAGGAAAAAAATATTGATACCGCCCAGTTTAAAACAGTGGAGTTGGCAGAAGGTGAAAAAGGGTTTTACAACAACGGATATTTTATTTTAGATAAAGTTGTAAAAAACCCTGTTAATCAGAAATATAATTTCAAGCCAACAGATGCTGCTTTGATGGCCGATATTCGTTTTGTAAGCAAAGACAGCCTTCATTTTAAGGCGATGCCGGTGGTTCAGGTAGACGATGTGGGCATCCTCCAGATAGATGATACGGTATATGCCCAAAACCTGTTTGTGAAATTTATAGGGGTTTCTGAAGGAAGGAAAGTAAAGATTGGTATCAAAGAATCGCAAACCATGATTGACTTTGTTACGGTGAAATCTTTCATCTTCCCCTGGGTTAATCTGGTGTGGATCGGCCTAATCATCATGGCGATCGGTATTATGATGAGCATGATCAGGAGGGCTTCCTTCCCTGCCCCTGCCGGCGCTTTGATGCTGATTTCAGTAACAGCTGCACTTGTTTATATGTTTCTTTTTGGAGGGTAGAGTCGCAGTCGGCCTGCAACATTTGCACAACTTTGTTAAACTTTTCATTGGCTGCCCGTTGTAGGGCAGCTTTTTTTTGTGCCGACTGATCTGAAGAAGTACAGGCATTCATCCATATAAGGGCGCAAATCAGGAGGATCTTATTCATGGTGGATAGATTGAAAAATTGAATCCACCTTTAAAGGAACCTGATACAACAGGAGGCTGTCGCAGCGCTGCCGAATGGCAGTAAATGCCGAATCAATACGGGCTTCAGTAACCTTTTGAAGGTTTTGCTCGTATATATCAATGCCTGGATCGGCATTATTTTTAGTACAACCAATTACAATAAATAAAATGGCGGTGCCGCAGGTTACTTTCAACATTTTGAAGTATTAAATCAAGCAGGAAATTGTAAATTTACGTTACAGGTATGCGTTTTGCCCTATTAAAAAATATCTTACTGTTTGCCGGCTTTTACATCATGGCTTTGTCGGCCTCCGCACAGTCGATGTCAAACGACACTTTGCAAAAACAAGCCATTGTGTACAATGGAGATACACTTTCCCTTACAACGCTGTCTAATTACTTTGCCTATACACAATTAACGGATGCCCAAAAAGATGCGAGGGCTAAATACAACCGGCTCAGGAATGCTGTGTATGTTACTTATCCATACGCAAGAAAGGCCGGTATGGTGATGAATGACATCAACCAGAAACTGTCGTTCATTCAGGAAAAAAAAGCCCGTAAAAAGTATATCAATTCCCGTGAAAAGGAACTGAAGAAAGAATTTGCTACCCCGCTTACCAATTTGTCTGTTTACCAGGGAAAAGTGCTCATGAAGCTGATTAACCGCGAAACCGGTAATAACTGCTATGAAATCATCAAAGAATACCAGGGAGGTTTAACGGCCAGGTTTTATCAAACGGTTGCTTTTTTCTTCAACAGCAACCTCAAACAACCCTATGATGCCCGAAATGATGACCGGGTCATTGAAAAATTCGTGCTGGAAGTGCAAAAATTGTACGGCTACACAGATATAGCAAAAAATCCTACATTGTAACTTGTTCAGGTATTCTCTCACATCTATTCCACAGCAACAGCATTTCTGCCAATAAAAGCGTACCTTGTGTCGGCTTTTGCCTATTGGATATGAAGTTAGATTTACT
>JBPOHG010000188.1:0-5215 GCA_052035835.1 Bacteroidota bacterium
CTTTTTCTTATCATAGAGACCATAAAAGCTATGCATGGAAAGGGTTTCTTGAAATTGAAAAATATAAGGATAAATACCATGTTATCTCGGTATCCAAACCAGGGATACCACTGTTTGATACAGTAAAAAAAGACCCGGTTAATTTTAGTACTTCCTATCCTTTGAATGAAGAATTTAAAAAGAGGTATACACTGGAATGGAGGGCAGAAGCAGCCTCATTAATTATAGATGAGGCCATTAAAATTCTTTCAGTTGACACATCCAGGATATTGATCATTGGTCATTCACAGGGCGGGCAGGTGGCCCCTAAAGTAGCGGTGATTAATAAAAAAGTAACGCATGTTGTATTGATGAATTCAAATTCTTTGAATCATCTGTATGACTTTGTTTTGCAGGAAAGATTGGCTGCATTCAAAGGCGAACAAAGTTTTGAGAAGGCGCAGGAAAATGTAGATAGTTTATTTGCCGAGTATAAAAAAATATTTGCAGATCCACTGAGCGTAACCAAAACATGGAACGAAGAAACATATTTTCGCTGGTCGAGCTTTAGCGACGAAACGCCCCTTGATAATATGCTGATGCTTGATATCCCAATTTATGTCATCGCAGGAGGGAAGGACCTTTGGGGGTCTTTTATCATGAATACAGACTATGTTGAGATAGCGTTTCTCAAACATCGGAAAAACAACCTTACTTATAAAGTGTACCCAAATGCAAATCATTTTTTGCAAGACGAAATCACGGAAAATGGCAAGGTGAAGTACATTGACTTAAAACCTGCTATATTTAAGTTGATAGACGAATGGGCTGGTAAGTAAAAATTCAAAAGTTCGTTCATTCTTCCATTAAAGGATCTTGTATCATTGATTTCAGAATACATCATCATCTTTCAATTCAAATGATTTCATCATCATATTTCCAGCCAAACCCTACCTTTATTCCTTAAATAGCATAATATGCCAGTAAGCAAATTAGAACAGTCACTCCAGGACGGCAAACACGCTGCTCTCAATGCCATTACTGGTAATTGGGAAGGTACGGCCTCAACTTATTTTGAACCACCCAAAGTTGAAGATGCTTCTCCCATTACAGGTACCATTAAACCCGTTTTGGGTGGGCGGTTTGTGATGCATGAATATACCAGTGCTTTCAAAGGGGATACTACCAGCGGTTTAATGATCATTGGTTATCATATCGGTTTCGATCAATACCAATGCGCCTGGGTAGACAGCTTCCATATGAGTACAGGAATTTTGTTTTCAGAAAGTGCAGCTACGCAAGAACATTTTGCTGCACTTGGCCATTACAAAGCACCCGGTTACCCCGATACCTGGGGCTGGCGCACCGAGATCATACACCCATCTGCCAATGAACTGCTTATCCGGGCATATAATATTTCACCCGATGGAGAAGAAGCACTTGCAACCGAAATCAACTACAAACGTACAAACGCCTGAGATGAGTAAACTGCACCACTATGCATGTTCGGTTGTTTGGAAGGGGAATTTGGGAACAGGTACATCTGCATACCGGGCTTACGGAAGAGACCATGAGATAATGGTACCTGGTAAAAGTATCTTGCCAGGTTCGGCCGACCCTGCATTTTTGGGCGATCCTGCAAAATATAACCCTGAAGATTTATTGCTGGCATCTCTTTCGTCCTGCCATATGCTCTGGTTCCTGCATTTATGTGCCGATAAAGGGATTGTTGTAGTTTCATATAACGATAAAGCCACCGGCACCATGCAGGAAGCTGGTACCGGTGGCCATTTTACTGAAGTGATTTTAAGGCCTCATGTGGTTATCACAGATGCTGCACGAATTGCAGAAACCAATGAGCTGCATACAGCGGCTAACCGTTCCTGTTTTATCGCCAATTCCTGCAATTTTCCAGTGAAACATAAGCCTTTTTGTGAGTCGGTAGGGAACCCTTAACGCCCTCCGAGCATCCCTTTAAGTGAATCGAGGATGCCGCCTCCGCCCCCGCTGCTCTGCGAACCACCTTTGAAAGCTGCAGTGAGGTCTTGCAGGTCTACATCGCCGTCTCCGTCTTTATCAAAACCGCCAGCGGATAATTTCGATAACATTCCCGGGATATTCATTCCGCTTGTGCCATTGTTGCTCAGCTTATTGAAGATATCCTGAATGTTGAAACTATTGTCGGATGGATTATTGGTTTTGCCAATGAGTTTGCCCAGTATCATCGGGATGAGGCTGGCCGCTAATCCTTTTGCTTGTCCACCTCCAATACCAAATTTCTCCGTAATGTTGTTGATGAAATTCCCGGAGATCTGTTGCATCGCAGGATGTGATTGAACCTGTTCGGGTTGGGTGTTAAAAAGGCTCAACACATCTTTAGCCTGCCCGCCGGCAAGCATAGATTGTAGGGTTCCCGTGATGGAAGAACTGGCTTCCTGCATTACGTCTTCATTATGTTCATTGGGAACATCGGGGTTTTCAACAATTGTTTCGGTGGAGTTTTCCCTGATCAGGTTAAAAAGTTGTTCAAACATCGTCGTTCATTTATTGGTGAGTAATACTGTTTAAAAGCTGTTTTCTTTCTTGAAGATAAGCAAACTATCATCCGCCAGGAAAAGAATTAGTGTATGGGTGGAGACTTGATATGATACGATTTGGTTGCTTAGCAGGGTGGCAAAAATTTGTCCGGCTTTGTCGCTGGCACAAGCCATTTGCGTTTTTACTAACTGGTAAAAACGTATCCTGGTGCCTTGTACTTCCATATTCCCGCTGAAATTGTTGCAGCCATCATGCCCTTCAGAACGGTTGCCAGAAAGCCGGAGAGTGAGTTTGGGTAACCCCTTACTGTATTGTTCGGGTTCCTGCCTTTCATTGCCAATAGAATCAAGCAGCCAGGTGCCATTCAGGCGTGGGTCGCTCAGGAAATCCCCGCATCCCATATAGCGTTTATTGTTAACCGTTATTTCGGCGCGCCTGCTGAAGTTTTTACCTTCTATGCTGCAAGGTTGCTTAAATAATAGGATCGTCATTTGGCCATAGGTACTTCCGGTGATATAACTTTCACCAGCCACGTCCATCAATGCCACCGGTTTAACTGGTGTTGAAGTGGCTTTTGTGCTATCAGTTGCTGAAAATCGAAAATACTGATCAAAATCCATGTCGAGTTTCCAGGGCACAGGCTCATTTCCTACTGCAGTAAAATCAATGCCCATAGATTGTTTCAAAACAGTCGTAGCATCGAAAGCCGGTACTGCCTGTTTGCCTGCTTTTTTTTGAGATGTAATTTTCCCCGTTGTGCAGGAGAGCAGCAGCGCCAAAGAAAATATACAGCATAAGGGTGGTCTGTTTCTATAATGAACCATTGAAAATGATATGCGCTATTAGTGAACATTCAAATTACATCATTTGAATAAGATTCGCCAGTAAATAAAACGTGAAAAATGCTGTTTGAATTGAATCAGTTTGTAATTTGTCCTTCCAAATCAAATCTGCGGATATGGATTTTATCATAGAATTGCTGGTACTGGCAGCTGTCCTGTTCTTTCTATCAAATATGATGAAAGACATTGTGGTGGAGAGTTATGGAACTGCAATCTGGGTTTGCCTGCTGATTGGTATCCTGAATGCCACGATTGGCTTCCTCATTCGATTGCCATTGAACCTGCTCACATTGTTCCTCATCACTTTTGTGGTACGGCTCGTGGTGTCGGCATTTATGATAAAGTTGGCCAACAAATTGGTCAAAGGTTTTGAAGTTCGCAGTTGGACGGCCGCATTCCTGCTTGCCATTGCCATGGCGGTAACCGGGATGGTGATGGATAAAATTATGTAAGATCATCGCTAAAGAAATTATTGCATGAAAAAAATGATAACGATGGCTGCCTTGTTCCTGGCAGCATGCAGTTCGAGATACCATACTACTCAGCCTGCAGGGGTGAAGGAAACCTCGATGCTTGTGCATGGAAAAATGTTTGCCACATTGTATCAGCAACGTGCCGCCGAATACAGGGCGCTTTGTTTCCAGGCATTTAATACGGCAAAGCTTAGGCTCGATCTTTTTCAAACCACCGATACAAGGCCCAAAGCCATTATCACGGATATTGATGAAACCGTACTCGACAACAGTAAGTATGAAGCCCAGCAAACATCGCAGGGCAGGGATTATGAGCCCGAATCCTGGTTTGCCTGGACGAGCAAAGCCGCAGCCGATACCGTTCCCGGCGCCGCCGCTTTTTTAAAATATGCCGCTTCAAAAGGGGTAGAAATTTTTTATATCACCAACCGGGAGGAAAGAGAAAGGGCTAGTACATTGCAAAACCTCCGCCAGTTCGGATTGCCAAATACCGATGATGCACATTTCTTTCCCAAGACCACTACTTCCGGAAAGGAACCCCGGCGGTTAGAAGTGCTGAAAACACATCAGGTATTGATGCTGTTGGGAGATAACCTCGCTGATTTCAGTACTTTATTCGATAAAAAATCCCAGGATACCCGTCAGCAATACACCGATTTATCTTCAAATGAGTTCGGTAACAGGTTCATCGTTCTCCCCAATCCTGTGTATGGCGATTGGGAAGGGGCTTTGTTCAATTACAATTATAAACTTACGCCAGCCCAAAAGGATTCAATCATTAAAGCGATGTTGAAATTGTAAGATGCAACTTGGGGATCGTTGTTTACTCGCAATTTTTTAATAAAAAGGAAATGCTTTTGGATTGGCTTCTTGTGGCAAAGAAAAGGAACTTAGGGTGTAGCTTGTGAAGTATTGACTAATGAATCAATCAGCTTTTAATTTTTTTCTAAGAGGTAAATTTCAAATGTTTGTTGTGTGCGCATATGAAAATATATTTTGCGCTGATCGCTCGTTATAGTAGGAGCTTCTGCAAAGCCGTTGATTGCTGTAATTTTCTGAGGTGGATGAAATGGATGAATGGTTTGCTCCCGGGTTGCATAATATAATTCGGGTTTGCTGCCTTCACGTATAGGCAGTGACAAACGGGTAAAGTAGAGTTCGAGCTGATCAGCAGAAATACCGGCAGCATATTCCAGCTCATTGGAATTGATATGTTGCAAAAACCAATCAGTATTTTTCAATCGAACAAACCCGGTACCTGATTTCTTTGCAATCACAATATCGGCACTTAACGGCCTTTCATTTTCCCCAAGACGGCCGTCAACAAAATACATAAAGCCTCCGTCTTCAGAACTTTCAACATCAAAATTAACATGCCCGGGT
>JBPOHG010000207.1:0-3746 GCA_052035835.1 Bacteroidota bacterium
CTATCCCGCAGCCATTGCACCACGGCACCTGCAATGAACACACTTCCTTCGAGTGCATAAGTCAGCTGTCCGTTGATCTTCCAGGCGATGGTGCTGAGCAGGTTGTTGGAAGAGAACACAGGTTGACTACCGGTATTCATGAGCATGAAACAACCGGTACCATAAGTATTCTTCACCATGCCAGGCTGTGTACACATTTGTCCGAATAGCGCCGCCTGCTGATCACCCGCCATGCCTGCAATGGGAATTTTGCTGGCCGACAATACCTGTTGGGTATAACCATACACTTCACTGCTGCTCTTTACTTCGGGAAGTAATGAAGCTGGAATATCAAAAAGCCTGAGCAGTTCTTCATCCCACTGACCAGTATGAATATTGAGCAACATGGTACGGGAGGCATTGGAAACATCTGTCGCATGTACTTCACCGTTAGTTAGCTTCCAGAGCAGCCAGCAGTCGACCGTGCCGAAGCATAGTTCATTGCGGGCAGCTTTTTCTCTGGCGCCGGGTACATGGTCGAGTATCCAGCGTATTTTGGATGCCGAGAAATAGGCATCGATGACCAGACCGGTTTTCTGGCGGATCATATCGGCATGGCCTTGTTGAATCAACTGATCGCAATAAGCAGCCGTGCGCCTGTCCTGCCACACGATGGCATTATACATCGGCTGACCGGATTGTTTATCCCAAACGATGGTGGTTTCCCGCTGGTTGGTGATGCCTATGGCGGCGATATTGGCGGCGGTTAGGCCGGCTTTCACGATGGATTCTGCGGCTACGCCATACTGTGAGCTCCAGATTTCGTTGGGGTCATGTTCAACCCATCCGGGTTGGGGAAAGTACTGGGTGAATTCCTTTTGCGCCACAGAGATGATGGATCCCTGCTGGTCGAATAGGATGGCCCGGGAACTGGTAGTGCCCTGGTCGAGCGAGAGGATGTATTGCTGCATGCCGGTTGGTTTTACCGAATATAAAATAATTTTGGGCAATGGGGAATATCCTCAGGAATAAGGGTATTTTAGAAATGGAGTAACCTGAAGAATTCCTGCCAGGGGCCGGTTTCTTCTTTGTATTGTTTGGCCATTACTCGCGTGATTTGTGCAATATGTGTAAGGTCGTGCACTACCCAGGTAGCGAGGAGGTTTTTCAATGTAACTTGACCAAGGGCGGGGTGCATGCCTTTTTTATCAAGGTCGGATTCATTTAGTTTTAATTCAGCCAATACCTGCAGGTTTTGCTTACGAAGACTCGCGAATGTATCTAGTAATTCATTGATGGATTTCCCTTTGCTTTCTTCGTACTGGGCAAAGCGGTCATATTTGTCGAAAGGCATGGTAGTACCGTGTTGGAGGATGCGGTTGGTTCTTTCCATCCAATCGGTGCGTTCACCATGTATCAGGTGGCCTACTACATCGAAAGGTGAAAATGTGTCCGGCCCTTCATTGCTCCTGACCCAGGCTTCGCTTATGCCTTGCAGTAAGTGTGTAAGCACAACGGGTGTACGTTCCAATATTTCGAGTGAACGGTTAAAATCGTATTGCATGAATATATATTTGCTAAAAAATTACCGATAAATGCTGTGCAGGTTTAAAAAGATTGGATGAGCGGCAGTTGACCTGTTTGTTTTATGGATTCCTATGGAAAAGGCAAACAAAATCAGTAGTTTTAAGGTTCAGCGATCACCTAAAAATACTGTTATGAGAAAATTCATCAACCCTCTGTGTTTAATGATAGCCCTCCTGTTTACCGGTATGGTGGTTTTTACATCCTGTGAACAACAAGCGAAAGCAGACCCTGCAAAGGAGAAAGCTGCTATAGCGAGTCTGCTCGATTCATTCAATATCGCAGCGGCTAAAGCCGATTACAATAAGTATTTTGCTTATTATGGAGACGATGCCGTGTTCATGGGAACGGATGCTACCGAGCGCTGGACAAAGCCTGAATTCATGAAATGGGCCAAACCCTTTTTTGATCGCGGCAAGGCCTGGGATTTTACGGCAGTGAAAAGGGAAATCTTTCTTGATGGTACCGGCAGTATGGCCTGGTTCGATGAACTGCTGAGTACACAGATGAAACTCTGCCGTGGTTCGGGTGTACTGATAAAACAAGCAGGCAACTGGAAGATCAGTCAGTATGTATTATCGGCCACCGTACCCAATACCATTCTGGATACTGTTGTGGTAATGAAAACAGCGGAGGAGGATTCGTTGTTGAGGGTAATAAAAAAATAGTATAGTATCAATTGGCACTAGTCTTTCGTTTCAGCGAATCACTGGTGTCAGATAAACTCATGGTCCTCGACCCTGGCAAAAGACTTCAATTTCAAAAAGACAAAATTTGTGTAATGTTCGTGTGCCAGAAGCCTATATACTAAACAGATCAAAGAGATTAAAAAAATATTTTTTTAACAAGAAACAAAATACCACTAATGATAATTATGCCTTCGCCAACAATTATTAGCATTGATTCTCTTTGAGAACGTTGTCGCCACCTTACCATGTGAGGTTATTTCTTAACGTTAAATTTAGCACACGCATCTTCCCATGCCTTTAGGGCATCCTCAAAGAGCCGTTTACTAGTAGAAATTCCACCGGTATTATTGGCCTCCAGTACTTTTGTATACTTATCCAGCTTCTTTTGCATATCAGTTCTGAGCTTATCAATTTTATCTTGTGTCATATTTCTTGGTTTAGGATTACCCTTTACAGATGCAGCTATAATAGCATGAAACGTTTTAGAAGCCTGTTCCGGTGATCTTAATTTAACTGCTTTTGCCATGATGCAAATTTAGTAACTTTACAAAAGGAAATCCCCACAATAGTTCACCTAATGAGAGGTAATATCATTGCGGGGTTTACAATACATACATTGGTATTGTTATTTCTATAGACAAAATTTAGAGGTAGTTGAACTACCTCTTTTTACTTATTAATTTTCTTTCTCCAAGCTGTTGAACTTGTATTCGTACCTGGTACACGTTCTATTTTACCAGCTTTTTCCATTTCTCTGAAAATCCCTTTCATTCGAAAATCCGTTTTAGTATTTGTTATTTCACGAGCCTTGCCATTTTTAATTGTTGGGGTTTTCTCCAAATATTCCATAATAGTATCAACCGCTGATGCTAAAGGCTCATGGTTAATAATAACTAAAAAGTAATTTTCGTTTTCTATAAATGTTGGGTTTTTTAAACCTAAATCTCTCATTTTAGCAAAAGCGGTATTCAAACCCTCCCCAACGTCCTTATTCGGAGGATTGGGAAATTTGTTGATTATGCGAACCAGTGCGCCATTTCTTGCGAATCTTTCATCAAGAATGTTTTTTATCGTAATGTGGGCAGGTAGTTTACCCGGGCTTTGTACTTCAATCCTGTTGTCAAAAATTCTAATATGAATATCGTCTTTAATGCTATAGTCTCTATGCAATACGGCATTGGTTAATATTTCATGCAATGTTTCATGTGGGTAATTTGTTTTTTCTATCCCTCCGCCATGGTTCGTGGCACACGAAACATAAAAATTAATACTTGATTTGTCCAGGCTTAGAAGGGGTCGAACCTTTATCAATAAAATTTGAAACTAATTAGAGATGTAAATGTTTCGTGTGCCACGAACCATGGCGAAAATTAAAAACCCTCACAGCAAAAGCCGCAAGGGTTTAAAAAAATAGAAAAACCTGCTGTAGGGGAAGGGTTCGAACCTTCACGAGGCAGTTAGCTATTGCACAAATTTGTAGAGGAAGCGATCCTC
>JBPOHG010000185.1:0-46358 GCA_052035835.1 Bacteroidota bacterium
GTACCATCCGATACAAGTATAACCCCACCAATTGTACTTGATATGGTTACACCAGTTTCAAAGCTGCTTGTTCCGGTGCCCGATTTTGTAATGATCCCGGTGCTGTTGTTGTTAATGGTAAAAGTTGAAGCAAGATTTCCGCCATTGTTCATGGCCGCATTTGCACTGATATTAAAATTTGAATTGTTGCTTAGCGTAATATTGCCGCCATTAAAACTCAACAAAGAAGAAGCGCTTGACCAGTTAACCGTTCCATCATTGGTAATATTTTTTGTACCTGCAATAGTCATGGCGGCAGTACCAGCAATATTAAACGTACCTCCGTTTAGTACTGCAACCGATCCATCGCCACTGAATGTACCCGCATTGAAATTAAATGAACCGCCAGCGTTTATTGTTACCGACGAACCTGCGCTTTGCGTGAGCAATGGTCCACTGAGGTCAACTGTGCCATTGATGACCAAATCGCTGCCCGGTCCATCGTTGATCGTAAGTGCTCCTGAGCCGCTGATAGAAAGTATACCGCCACTGTTAACAACAACCTGGTCGGCCGTTACACTAGAATTAACCGTAACTGTTAGCCCCCTTTTTATGGTAATGGTTGCATCGGTTGATGAGGGTGCTGTTGCTGCAGCCACCCAGGTTGTTCCGTCGTAACTTGCCCATGTTGCTGCCGAACTCCAATCACCACTTACAACATTGATATAATCACCAAGGGCCGGACTACAAATATCCCCGGATGTTAATGCACCAGGCGCTACCCAGTTAGACGTTGCACCTATAAGAGCAAAGTTTTGAAGTGTTCCATTCCTGGTAAATGTTGTTTGATCAATTAAATTAGTGATCCCTGTATTATTGCCACCGGCATTACCCTGGTTAAACCTGTAGTAAGCTTGTAAATTGGCAACCGGACTAATTTCACAATCCTTATAACCAACTATCTGTGCCTGCGTACGTGCGGTATTCCATATTCTTACTTCATCAATACTACCTTGAAAAAAGGTATTTAGCCCTGGTGAATAGCCGATTCGCACATCAGTTCCTGCGGGCGCAGTATTGATAATCCCAGGACCGCCTCCGGCCATCGCAGAGTTAGTTTCCAAATTACCATCTATATAAAACTGAACGGCTGTTAGGTTTGAATTATTAACTACTACCGCCACATGATGCCAGTTACCATCGTTTACAGCATTCGTACTGCTGATATTATTATTTGAAATGGCCAATTGTAACCTGCCTGCTGCAGTTACATTAAAATTGAACCATAATCCTTCAGTAGGCGTACCATATTCTAAAATAGGTATTTGGCTACCGGTAGTTGTATTTATCCATGCTTCAATGGTTCTCACATTTGCACCCGAAATACCTGTGTAACCGGTTATCTGCACCTGGTCATCCGTGCCATCAAAATTCAAAGCAGCACCAGTTTGGGCATCAATGCTGCTACTCATCAGTGTCAAAAAGCTTACAAAAACGATAGAAAGCCTCCAGTTGTTTACACTACGATTAATAGCATTGAAAACAATAGCCATGGGAGATAGAATACTCACAAGTTTCATCTTAGTTAGTTTTATAACGGTTAAAAGGTGCCTGCTTTGGGGAGAAGTAAGTCTGGAATTGGCCTGCAAATAATTCAAGCGGGCAAATAAGTCTGACAGAAGAATAAAAGGATTTACAAGTATACCCTTTTTTTATTATTTATCATAGTATTGATGCCAATAATAAAACGGAGTATTATAAGTTTCCAACGGGTTGGTTGTTTTCAAAAGAATTGGAACCGGCTAAATATAATTATTCAAAATAAAGCTGAATTGAACTTAATTGCTTGCATTTTCCTGTCAATTGGCTTGGACAAATTGTGCAAGCATAGGGTATATCTGATTGATACCAATTGCAATTTGCTACCATGTTTCCGATATTGATTTGAAATTGAAAGAATTACCGTTATCAAGGTATCCTTTTGAAGGTTGTGCATCTCAGTTAATGATTTTTCCTTGATGTACTTCCAATTCAATCTCAATCATAAACTCGGGCAATGCCAGTTCCTTTACCCCCAACCATGACCCCCCTGGAAATTGTTTCTTATAGATCCCGTTTCTGAACGCCGAATGTTTTAAAAATTCGGGCATATTGGTGGTAAAAATATTTTCAACCACTACATCATCAAAACTACAACCGTAGTGCTGCAGGATTTTTTCAAGGTCGGAATAACAGTTTTTCATCTGTTGCTGAAGGTCGCCTTTGGCGGTTGGCTTCCCATTTTCGTCTATGCTCACCGCCCCCGAAATGGTAATGGCGGGGCCTATTTTAACGGCATGGGAATAACCAATGGCATTTTCCACATATGGACGGAGTTGAAAATACTCAGCACATTCAAACCCCCTGGCCACCGTTTGATCATTGTTCACTCCTTCCCTGGCTTTTTCTGTTGAACGTTTGCCGATATACGCCAGCAAACCCGTAGCAATTTTAGTGACCGTTTTCATGATTTGAATTCTTTTAAGTAATGATCATTTTTCTCCATTTCAGCAATTTTATTCACCTGCACCTGTACTTGTAAAAACTGTATCACTATCCAAACTATTAAAAAAAGCATGGTAAAGACCAGGATGCTTGTTTCCCAACTGAATTGTGATTTCACCGGCCCCAATAATTTTGCCCCTGCAATCCGGCCCAGGTTAGAAATAGTCATATAAAGGGTGAATTGAGTAGCAGACACTTTTTTCCAGCAACACTCCATGGCCATTGCAAAAAAAACGATGTTCAAAAAAACATACAATAACCGGTACATGATCATAAACCCGATCATCAGCTCTTTATGTTGCCAGTAGCCTTGCAGCAAAAAAAACGAAGCCGACAACCCTATTAGCAGGAAACAATAAATGTTGAGCATCCGTTTTTTGCCAAACCGGTCTATCAGCATACCACCCATCAGCATACCACCGATGCCTCCCACCAGGGATGCAGTTGAGTAATACCCGGCATATAATTTATCCGACCAGCCAAGTGCCTGTACAGTGAACACCGGGAACATGGTATCCAAATAATTACAGCCAATCATCATGATAAAACCGCATGAGGCCAGGATTAAACTGTTCCGCAATTTAAAGACCCGGAACAGGGAGCCAATAATTTCTGACCAAGTGCTTAATTGTAAGCGCTTTGATTCATCAGATGGTTTGCCCTTTGTAAAGGGTAGCAATTTTTCTCCTGCTCTTTCCCGCATGCAAATAGGTACCAGCATAATAAGTGTGGTACCAATCGACAGGAATAATATAGAACTGGTAAAATCATACTCGTGTAAAAGCCAGGTTCCTAATGCAAGTGACACGGATATTCCTATAATTTTTGACCCCCACATGAAACCATTTGCCTTAGCCTGTTGGTGTACGGGAATAATATCAACAGCCAGTCCGTCGGTTGCCACATCCTGAAATGCGCCAAAAAATCCAACAGCAAAACCGGTAAGCATGAGCAGATTCATATTGTTCAACGGATCTGGAACAAAAGCCATGGCGATAAAACTGAGGATCAATCCAAACTGGCCAAATAAAATCCATGGTCGCCTCCTTCCCATGGGTAAATAGCTGAAACGGTCCATCATCGGTGCCATCACTATCTTAAAACTCCAGGGCAAACCCGTCATGGCAACATAACTGCCGATTTCTCCGGGGGTTTTGCCATTCATAGCCAGCCAGGCCGGGATACCTAAAACAGCCATCCCCTCCGGGATTCCCTGCGCAGCATACAACGCTATGAAATGAAAATACCTGGCAAAACTGTTGTCAGCCAACACGGGCAGCTTGTAGCTCCTGGTGGATGAAATATTTAACACGGTTGATTTCATTTGCTCCGTTTAAACCGGTTCACCGGCTTTTGTCTGGATAAAGTTCTTATCAATCGCATCAAATCCCCTTCAGTTATTCGCCATCATTCCGGTCAAATTATTCCAGCAACCGGACAAATTGTGCAGCACCAGGATTTTTTCATCAATTTTCGGGTGAGGGCTTATTTAGTGGGCAACGATCTTTACAAACAGGATTTTTTCAAGTTATATTTATAGCAGGTGAAACACTGCTTTTATACCATACCGCTGTTTTTTTCACTATTGCTGTTGCTTCTAAAGCGGCCTGCAGTGGCGCAATCTGTGCCGGCTTACCAAAGCATATCAATTTCCGACGGTTTATCGCAAGGCATGGTGTTCGATATTATCCAGGATGCCGAAGGGTTTCTGTGGATTGCTACTAAAAACGGGCTGAACCGATATGATGGATACAATTTCAAAGTATTTACCAATGACCCCTACAATACCAATACCCTGAGCGGTAACACGATCTTAAAATTGTTTGAAGATTCTAAAGGAAGGATCTGGATTGGGACTGAAAATACCGGGCTAAATATTTATGATAAAAAGACAGGGAAGTTTCACCGCATCCTTCACCAACCCAATGACCCGGGCAGTTTGTCGGGGAATGCCATCAGGTCGATCGTAGAAATGCCCGACGGACGGATATTGGTCAGTGTTTATGATGCAGGTTTTAATATCATTAGCCTGAAGGATGATTTTTTTGAAAAAAACAGCACGCCCCATATTACCAGGCTTACCTTACCCAGCAACGCCCAGGTGTATGCCATTGGAAAAGATGAAAAAGCCAATATCTGGATGGGTGGCATGGATAGGTCTGTATACATTTTTAACCCGCTCAACAATAGCTTTACCCCCGTTCCCGGTGCCGAGTTCATCAACAATGGATATTTTGCTGAAGATAAAAGCGTGATCATCAATTCGCAGTATTTTCTTTATGTTGAAGGCAGGCTAACCCCTTTGTTCGATCAGAAAAAAATGCCCGGCGGCAATCTCCTGTTCAGGCCAACACAAAAACTTTGGGAGAATTATCATCGCGAATTACAATTTTACCAGGCCAGCTGGCGAATACCAGGTAAACCCATAGACTGGAGCTTACAATTAGCATTGGAGCCAAGGCCGGTATATCCATTCATCATCGATCGGTCGGGTATCCTGTGGTCGGGATCGGTGGGTTATGGGTTGCGTAAATACAATATTGCAGGTAGCAGGTTTCAAACAAGGGCACCCCGAAAAAGCATCCGCTTCATTGTTCCTGTAAACAACTCCGATCTTTTCCTGAGTGATTATGCTTATGGATGGTTTAAACTTACCGGCGATTCATTGCAATTGAACGCTTTTTCTTTTATCAGCCAGGTTACCCAAATTGACAATTTTATCGTGTTGAAAAACGGTGATTACTGGATAAAGAGCGACAACATGGGGTATTTCAGGTACCGGCCAGCTACCAACACCCTTACGCCTTATCCTCAACTCAATTATTACATGGGTGAAGGCGAAAAGCAGCCTATGATGGAAGACAGCAAAGGGTACATTTGGATGCCGGGGCTTGGGGGCATGATCACGAGGATACATCTGCCAACGGGGGCTATAGATAGTTTTAGTATTAATCCGGGGGGTGGCAACACTTTGCTACCAAAAGCAACTTCTACCACTTCATTTGAAGACAGGCAGGGAAATTTTTGGGTTGGGACAACCGAAGGGTTTGTGAAAATAAATTTCGATCAGCAGCAAAAACCTGCCATCCAGTGGTACCAAAACGATATCAGTAACCGCAATTCACTCAATTACAACCATGTTTCCTGCTTCCTGGAAGACCTGGCCGAACCTGAAAAATATATCTGGATTTGTACAAAAGGCGGCGGGCTAAACCGGCTGAACAAACAAACAAATGACTTTTACCATATCACCAGTAAAGACGGGTTGCCAGATAATGTAGTTTATGGTATACTTACAGATAATGCAGGGAATATCTGGGGGAGTACCAACCGGGGTATATTTTGCCTGATCAAAGAAAAAAATCAACCCATCGATCAATGGCGGATCAGGAATTTCACCCGTGCCAATGGATTACAGGACGATGAGTATAACACCAATGCATACCTGAAGTTGAGCAACGGGAACCTGGCATTTGGGGGCGTGAATGGAATAAATATTTTTAACCCCAGTGAAGTGTTGGCAGCTGGATTTACCCCACAGGTTTATATTACAAGCATCATGGTGAACAATGACCCCATTGTGCCGGGTGATAAAACCGGCATCCTTGAAACCAATATCGAAACCACCAAAAGTATTACCCTCAATCACCTGCAGGATATCCTTACACTTGAATTTGCTTCCTTAGATTATACAGCGCCTTTCCAAAACAAATACCGGTACCGGCTCGAAGGTGCCGATGAAGACTGGATAGAATCCGGCACCCGGCGTTCTGCCACTTATCTGCACCTGCCGCCCGGAAAATATACATTCAGGGTTCAGGGGTCTAACAGCCAGGGTATATGGAGCACACATGTTGCAGCGTTGGAGATAAGGGTGTTGCCGCCCTGGTGGAGGACATGGATTGCATACTGCTGCTATGCCATCCTGTTAGCGTTGGGCATCCGGGCATATTTTAAATTCAGTATCAACAGGGCAAGGCTGAGGTCCCAGCTCAGCTTTGAGCAGCGGGAAGCCAAACGAATCAAAGAACTCGACAGTTTAAAAACACAATTGTATACAAATATTACCCACGAATTTCGTACACCGCTCACTGTTATACTTGGCATGGCCAGGCAGGTGGTAAACAATCCTGCAGAGCACCTCAAAAACGGGACTGATATGATCATCCGTAACGGTGAAAGCTTGTTGAAATTGGTGAATGAAATGCTCGACCTATCCAAGCTTGAAACAGGGAAAATGAGTTTACAAACCGAAACCGGGAACGTTATTCATTTCCTCAGATACATAGTAGAGTCATTTAATTCACTGGCAGAAAGCCAACATAAACAACTCCATTTCCTTTCTACACTCGATAGCCTGGTGATTGCCTACGACCCTGAAAAATTACGCCAGATCATTGCCAACCTGCTATCAAATGCCATTAAGTTTACACCCGAGAAAGGCAATATCTATTTATCTATTCATGAAGAGAAAATCCCGGGCGACCCCTTAGCACTCACGCTGTTGATAAAGGTGAAAGACACCGGCATTGGAATACCCGAAAGCCAGCATCAGCATATTTTTGAAAGATTCTACCAGTTGGATAACAGCCACACCCGCAAAGCTGATGGCACGGGTATAGGTTTATCCCTCACCAGGGAATTGGTGAAACTGATGGATGGGAATATTGAAGTTAAAAGTCCGCCTACCGGGGCAAGCCGCGGTACAGAATTTATCGTTTCCCTACCGGTAAGAAAGCAGTTTGATGCAGAACACGGGATACGCCCCACTCCAGACATATTGCCAACTAATGGCACCCCAAATACCCTGGCGCCATTGCTTGAAGAGCAGGTATCCCATACAGTTAGTGTCAACAATCCGTTGATACTCCTGGTAGAAGACAATGCCGATGTGGTTGCATATACTGCTTCCTGTTTGCCCGAATACAGGCTCGCAGTTGGAAAAGACGGTCAGGAAGGATTTGATATTGCCAAAGAACTGATACCCGACCTTATCATTACCGATGTAATGATGCCACATGTAGATGGATTCGAAATGTGCCGCCGCTTGCGAAAAGATGAGCATACGAGCCATATTCCAATTGTTATACTTACTGCCAGGGCCGATATCGAGAGCCGTATAGAAGGGCTGGAGCAAGGGGCAGATGCATATCTTGAAAAACCATTTCATAAAGAGGAATTGCTGATACGGATTAAAAAATTATTAGAACTGCGCACCTTACTCCAACAGCATTATAGCAAACGGGCAGGCATAGCCGCTCCTTCATTAACTGGTGAAATATCATCTAATAACGGGGTAGAAGCACCCATACCCCCGGTAAATCCCGCTGCCGATGAATTTTTGCAAAGGCTGAGTGGTATTATCGAAATGCATATTGATGACGAGCAATTTTCTGTTGAACAGCTTTGCCGGAAAATTTTTATGAGCCATTCCCAATTGCACCGTAAGCTGGATGCACTTACCGGGCATTCCCCCAACAAATTCATTCGTATGATCAGGCTGAAAAGAGCGATTGAATTACTCAAAGACCAGTCACGCAGCATCAGCTCCATAGCGCTTGAATGTGGCTATACAGACCCTGGCTATTTCGCCCGTGTGTTCAAACAGGAATACGGTGTTACTGCACAGGAATGGAGAAGCAATGGTATGTTGAAATAAGATAATTCAGTTGAAAAGCCCCCAACCCTTATACCTTTCAACCCCTCACCACCCCATTTCACTTACTTTATAAATTCCAAACCTGCAGGCAACGTATACTTCTTTTCCATCGGGTGTTACAGCGATACCGTTGATGCTATCATTAAAAGTAGCAATGGTGACAACACGGTTTTTTGAAGGAATGATGGCCCTCAACGTAACCGGTGTGGCAAAGAAAATAATGCCCCCATCCTGTTTTACGGCAACATGCTTAACAGAACCAGCCCTGGCTGTTTGTAAAGTACCATCAATGTCGGGGTAATAAGAATAAGTATTGGGTGTTGGGGTGAGGTATGCACTCACGTTGCCATCGGGTGTAATTTTTCTCACTGTTCCATATTCGTGATCGGCTACATATACATTGCCGTTATTATCTGAAGCCATATCATTGATCCCTCCAAATGTTGCAATCGTACCAGGGCCATCAGCAAAAGGAAAAGCCGGGGCACTTACACCGGATGTTGGCCGGCCTGCAAAGAAATTCACTTCATTCCCAATAAGATTGAAATTGATCTGGTGAACTGTTAGATAATGGCTATTGGAAAAAAATACTTTTCCGCCAGGAATTACAGTAAGTCCATGGCCTCCGCTGATGGCAGCTTCATCCAGGCTGCCCACCTGGTTCCCATTTAACTTTTGAGAACCATCTGCTTTGATCCAGTCGATAATAATTTGGGGGTTCGTAGAAGAAAAAGGAATCATTGTATTCACTTTTTGCAGTTGGCCCAGGCTATTGGTAACATACAATTTACCTGCTGATGCAGGATCAGGGCAAATGTCATAGCCTTCGTTAAATGTGCCAAATGCTGCATTGGCAACGGTACTTACTCCCTGCTGATCAAGCTTACGTAAATTAGAGGTACTGGCTGCATCCAGTATATACAAAGTATTGTTTCGATGGTCCCAGCTAATTTTACCGAGCCGGTTAAACCGGGCATCCAATGGATTTGCATGATCATTTGACCCTGATTCGGTTGGAGAACCAGCCATCAGCGAAACCTTAGCCACAGGTCCTGGGTTAACAGGTGAGGGCGAAGCAGCCGGATTGTCTTTTTTACAGGCACTGCATGCTACGATACCGATGCAAGCAACAGATAACATTTTAATTAAGTTCTTCATGATTATTTTATAATTGATAATTAATCAGCTAATAACACTGTTGTATTGATTTGACTATGTAAAGCTAGATGGGGAGAATGGCAACAGCAATCAGGAATGCAATGAGTTGTTCTAATGCATGAATCAATTGATAAATTTTGAATACAAAACCAAAAATGATGTAATGTTATAGTACCGCCGATCTACGACACAGACCTTACATCCGGTGCCGTTAAACTTGCTCATCACCCCAATACACGATATATTTGACACAAACAGCGCTTAGCCTACATTATGAGTACGCCCGAAATAAATACATCTAACAAAGAAACAGGCAACAGTAATTTACTTTATAGCGCAATCATTGAAAACAATCCCGACTGCGTCAAATTATTAGATAAAGATGGCCGTATCCAGTTTATGAATAAGAATGGGCAATGCCTGATGGAAATTGAAGATTTCGCTGCCGTTAAAAACCAATATTGGTGGGACCTCTGGGAAGCTGAAGAAAAAGAAATCGTGCAAGCTTCATTTCATAATGCGATGGCTGGTAAAACCGGGCATTTTACAGCAAAATGTGCAACAGCAAAAGGAAAATTTAAGTGGTGGGATGTGGTGGTATCGCCTGTAAGTACCGGGCAAAGCGGTGAAACACAAATCGTATCCATTTCACGGGATATGACAGAAAGAAAAGAACAGGAAAAAGCGTTGCAAAAAATGGCCAGCCATTTACAATTGGCAACCGAGTCTGCCAATGTTGGCACATGGTCGCTTGATATGCAAACATCACAACTCGAATGGTCTCCCTTGCATAAAAGGATGTGGGGCTATGATGA
The DNA here is from genome assembly GCA_052035835.1 of Bacteroidota bacterium. Classification (GTDB taxonomy): domain Bacteria; phylum Bacteroidota; class Bacteroidia; order Chitinophagales; family Chitinophagaceae; genus Ferruginibacter. The sequence goes on from JBPOHG010000185.1 coordinate 10,156, forward strand.
CAAGAGGGATGATTTACATTATGAAGACTGGCATAGGCTGATTCACCCGGAAGACAAAGAAAAAGCATTTTCAAAAGTAGAAGAAGCCAAACAAAACCACTCTTTGTATGAGGTGGAGTACCGCATTGAAAGGGCAGATGATCAATCGATCCGATGGATAAAATCTACCGGGCTGTATTATTATAATCAGCAAGGGGAAGCTGTTACCCTTACCGGGGTGAGCATCGATATCACCCGTCAAAAGCAAACAGAACAGGAATTGAAATCCATCAAAACCCAACTGGAGATCACTTTCAACAATGTATCAGCGGCTATACAATTGCGAAACAAGCAGGGTGAGATCATATATGCCAATGAGGAAGCGGCTAATATACTGGGTTTCGAATCTGTTGAAACCATGCTCATCAAGAAAAACACATCAGCCATCACAGAAGATGTATTGAGCAGGTATGACATGTTTGATGAGCAACATAAACCATTGCTGCTAGAAAATGCACCGTATGCCATTTCACTCAAAACAGGTAAAACAGCCGAAGCAACCATTCTAATGGTAAATAAACAAGACCAGTCGAGAAAATGGGTCTTATCAAAATCTTCAGCCTTGTTAGATGAAAACAAAGAGGTATCCCTTGTGATTGCTACAAACATTGATATTACTGCGCAAAAAACAGTAGAAGAAAAAATCAAAGAAAGTGAAGAACGTTTTCGAAACCTGGCCGACCAGATTCCTATGTGGATATGGATGGCCGATGAAAATGTATATGTCACGTATGCTAACCAGGAAATTTTAAAATACCTGGGCCTGAAAGAGCACGCACAATTAACGGCCCATGCATGGGAAGCTTTTGTGCACCCGGCTGATATTGACGTTGTATATACCAGCCTTGGTATGGCCAATAACAAACCTGTTTCATTTGAATTCAGGGTGAAAAACGGGAGCAGCGGGCAATACGAATGGTTTAGGATCAATGCAGTGCCGCGTAACCCCGAAAACCCTTCGGGCTTTATTGGAACAGCCGTAAATATCAATACAAGTAAATTAGCGATGCAAAGCCTCACCGAAAGTGAAGCCCGCTTCCGGTTGCTGGCCGATATCATGCCCCAGCAGATTTGGTCTTCGGATAATGAAGGCAAACTGAACTACTTCAATAATGCCGTATACGATTACTCGGGGCTTACGTTTGATGATATTGAAAAAGATGGGTGGATGCAAATTGTTCACCCAAACGACCGGGAAGAAAACGTACGCAAATGGATACACGCAATTTCAACCGGTGATGATTTCTTTATGGAACATCGGTTTAAAAACCATGCAGGTGAATATCGTTGGCAACTGAGCAGGGCAAAGCCTTACCGAAACGCAGATGGAAAAATCGTACTCTGGGTAGGAACAAGCACCGATATACATGATCAGAAAATAAAAGAACAACAAAAAGATGAATTCATAGGAATTGCCAGCCATGAAATGAAAACACCGCTTACTTCAGCAAAAGGTTACCTTGAATTGCTGTTGATGACTTTAGAAAAAGATACCACACCCAGTATCTATGCGCACAAAGCAAGTAAAGCAGTGGAAAGGTTGCATAATTTTGTAACAGAATTGCTGGATGCGAGTAAAATTCAGAATGGGCAGATCAATTACAATATGTCCCCTTTTGATTTCAATGAATTGGTAGCCGAAACTGTAGACAATATTCAACACAGCACCCGAACACATACCATTGTATTTTCGGGGAAAGTAGCAGGTAAAGTAACAGGCGACCGGAACCGGCTGATGCAAGTACTGGTAAACCTGCTTACCAATGCTATTAAATATTCACCGGAAGCCGATCAAGTAATAATCCATATTTCGGAAAACGAACAACATATTAAAGTTGCTGTAAAAGACTTCGGGATTGGAATTGGAAAAAACCACCTGGATAAAATATTCGACAGGTATTACAGGGTACAGGAACACGCAGTATACTTCCAGGGATTGGGCATTGGTTTATACATATCGTATAATATTGTTCAACGCCACGGGGGAACGATGATGGCCGAAAGCGAATTAGGCAAAGGAAGTACTTTTTATTTTACAATACCGGTGCAACAGGAAATTGCAGGCCAATAAGCTTCAATTGTATTGGACACAATCCATGAAAAGGATATCTTGCAGCCACCAGTAGGGCGCTGGCACAAAAGCGTACTAATTATTTTATATGGCCAACACAATATTAATTTATGATGACGATGAAGAGATCCTTCAATTGTGTACCGCCATTCTCTCTATGCAGGGATTTAATACGATCACAAAAAATAAATGTGTAGACATATTTGCTGATGTATCTTCCATTCAACCTCATCTCGTCTTAATGGATCTTTGGATACCGGAAATTGGTGGAGAGCAAGCAATTTCAATGCTCAAAGCATCGCCCACTACTAGCAAAAACCCTCCAATACTTATTTTTTCTGCCAATGCAGATATTAAACAGTTGAGTGAAAAATTAAACGCAGATGGATATATTGAAAAGCCATTCAACCTGCACACCTTGGTAAATACGATCAAAGAAAAAATTTCCTGAATCCCAGTCACAACTGTTTATGTAAAAACGGAAATATTGAGCAGATTTGCCATTTACCTTCCTCAAACAACCTTCTCCATCTGAATTTGCAATCAATTGGAAAATGCGTAAGCGCCGTTGTATAAGTTCAATTGTTTATCCCTGCAAAAGCATTTGCTGGTAAGATTTCCTTTCACCCCCCAAATGATAAACCCTCCGCTTTGGGAGGGCTTATCATTGCTTTACAAACCTTTGATCACATATTCTCTTCCTTTTTGCGGTCGGCCTCTTCTTTTGTTTCTGCATTATTTGCTTCTGCGCCTTCTTTAATGCTTTGCACAATAGAAGAAATAGGGCCTTCCATGTTTTCCTGTGGGTCGGTAGTATGTAATGTTTCAGGATCGGGTTTCAACGGACTATCGCTTGTATGTTTATTTTCCTTTCCTTTCGGATCTTGTACTGTAGACATAATTGCATTTTTTGATTCAATAAATAGCAATCAAAATTTGCACCAATGCCAGTCCGGTGCGAAATTCATGGATACAATGCCCGCGGTGTTGGTATATTTCCCCAGCCTGGTTTATAAAACAATGTGTTGGGAATTAAATTCTACATATCAATGTGCGTTATTCAGTAATAGCAAATGCGAAAAATAAAATCGCATCAGGTAAAATTGATAGTAAAGGCAATTATATTACTTAAGCCGGGTTCTCATTTGTATTGTCATCAAGGCCGAGGAGAAAATAAAAAAGATCTTCTTTTGCGGGCACCTGCAGCCTTTTCCGCAGCCGGTAACGGCTGATCTCAACCCCTCTCACCGATATACTCATGAGTTGTGCAATTTCTTTGCTCGACAAATTCATTCGCAGATAAGCGCACAAACGAAGGTCATGGGATCGTAGCCCCGGGAACCTGTTTTTGAGGTTCCTTAAAAAATCTCCATGCACTTTATTGAAATGTATAGAAAACTGGTCCCATTCCTCATCCAGTTTATCTTCTGCTGCAAGGCTCCTCAATATTCTTTTCAATTCGGTGGTATCAATGTTTTCCTGTTCTGTTTTATTCAACTTACTGATCTCCGATTTTATTTTCAACAGGAATTCTTTCTTCTGCACCAGGTTCATAGCGGTAGATGCCAGTTCAGATTCGAGTTTCTCATTCTTCAATAGCATTAACTCCTTTTCGGTTTTCTCCAATTCTAATTGATGCTGGTAAGATAGCATGCGTTCTTTTTCTTCATTCTTTCTTCTTTCTTCTTCTACCTTTAATTCCTGCCTTCGTTGAAACTTTCGCTCCTGCATTTTATAGAATGCATACAACAAAGCTGCCAGCAATAAAAAGAGCAGGAGCCTTGCCCAAATGGTGTTATACCAGGGATAAGCAATCTGAAACCGATAGGAAGCAACCGCCGACTCTTCATTGAGGTTGTTTCGCACTTTAACTTCAAATGTATATTTTCCCGGAGGCAGGTTGGTATAGTCCTTCTCCGTTTTTTCTGTCCAATCGCTCCAATTTTTGTCAAAACCATTCAACCTGTAACTATACTCAAGGCTTCCGGCATTGTTATGAAACGGTGACGAATAGCCGAAATGATATGCATTCCATTCAGCATTCAATTGAGGTGGCTGTTCATTGATTGCATGATTAAAATGATATCCGCCAAAAAGCACCGAATCGGCATTTTTCCTCATCGTTACGTTCCTGATGAATACTTCGGGTACCTGCCTGTTTTGCCTGTATTTCACCAAATCGATCAGGTAAAAGCCCCTGTCGGCTCCAATTAAAACATGGCTGCTGTCTATAGGAAGTACACTCTCAAACCCACTCAGGATTTTTCTTTGTAACTCGGGGAAATAAATAATGGAATTGGTAAGATGATCAACTACCCCAATGCTTTTTTCGTGCACAAACCAGATGTTCCCCTCATAGTCTTCCTGCAGGTAACGGATACTGGTAGTTTTAAAAATCTTTTCATACAAAGGGGCTTTTTCAAATCCCGAAGCGCCTGCATTGTACTGGTAGATGCCGGCTTTTGTAGCAATTACAATCTGGCCTTTTATTTTAAAAACATGGTTATCCAGCGTGGCGGGAAGCCCTTCTTTTTCTGTGAATTGTTTTACCGATTGATCGGCCATCGAAATACGGTATACACCCCTGTATGGATGTGAAATCCATACAACTCCTGCCGCTGGATCGTATTGCATGAACCTGGCCGAAGTATTTAAATGGCTGAGGTCATTTACTTTTACATACGTATCATTTGTTGCACTAAATATATTGATGCCTGTATAGTTTCCGGCTGCAAACAACATCGCAGCATTGTTTGTTCCATTTAACTTTCTAAATATCCAATACCCGGTAGACTGGTCAACCGGCTGTAAAGCACCCTTGCTGATTTCGAAAAATCCATCGTCCCTGCCAACCAATAAACGGCCGTCTATATTTGTAATGTTCCAACTCAACTGGCCTGCGATCCTCCTGATAGATTCATCAGAGATTCTACTACCCGTTAATGCCATCAAAGGCATTTCATATACACCATTGGCCAAAGCAAAATATACATGGCCGTTGAATACCGAAGCCGAATAGCCTGCTTCTCCATTGAAAAATGAAGGATTGACCCATTTAACCGGATTGTTCAGGTTCAGGCATGATATCCCATCTTCCTGTGCAACCCAAACAGAACGCCCTGCCGAAAAAACACATTTTATATTATTACTGTTCAGCCCGTCTAACTTGGTATAAGTTTGTATTAGCTTTCCCTCACGATCTAATAAATAAAGCCCGTTTTCATAAGTACCCAAAAGCAGGTTGCCGTTTTCTAATTGTTGTAAACTCGTAATATGCTGGCTTTGCATGCTGCCTGTTGGAATTACAGCAAATGGTACCAGCCTATTTTGATCAAGGGTAAACAAACCATGACGGATAGTAGCAACCAGGCTTCGCTTATCAAAAGAAGACATAGAAGTTACAATACATTCGGATGGAAGCGCTTCGGCACCCATGAATGATTCCCACTCGTTGCCCCTGAAAGCCAGTAAACCGCGGCTTTTGTCCTGGGCTATCAGCCGGCCCTGGTGTATTCCTAGAAATTCCCATTTCGCAGTAGTTCGGTAGGAATAGATTTTTTGTTGGTGGAAACGGAAAATTTTTGAAGACGATCGAAAAAAAAGGTCTCCGTTGAAGGCAACAATATTCCAGATATCAGCAAACTGCCGGTCTTGCTTTTCAATTAAAGGGAGCAGGGAAGTATAGGCCAGCCGGCCTGTTTGATCGGGCTGAAAGTAGCCAAATTCATCCTGGCCCCCGGCATATAACCTCCCATCCTCGCCAAAAAGTATAAAGCGAACAATGGTTTGATTAGGTAACGGGAACAACTCCCATTTTGTACCGTTATATGTAAGAAGCCCTTCGTTGTTGGCTATATATATACATCCGGTACGATCCGTTTGTACCGACCAGTTTTGGGCGCCTGCAGCATACTGGTTTTTCGAAAAACTAACAATATCAGTTTGCGCTGTTGAAACCCCGGCACAAAAGCAAAGGCATAAGCTATATATATACCGGATACATTTCATGAATGGGCAAATTCTGCTACTGAATGTATGACTAATTTCTCTGATGTAGTAGTGATGTAGTGTTTTTTGTTCAAAATCATCATTTTATGCATTTAGTAGTAGTACAGATGTAACCTAAAACTTGCAAACTGCACCTGGCTAATTGTAAATTAGTAGGACCAGATTGCCGGCGATTTTTTGTTTGATGGATGCTCCGATTCATTTTGGATAATACTGAACAAAGTTTATCCGGCGCTGTTAACACACAAAAAAGCTTTGCTATATGAGAAAATCAATTTGCTTTATCCCCCTGCTTTTTTTGCTGATGGCCGGCTCACAAGCCCAATCGCCCAGCGTATCGTTGAAACCGGGAACCGATGGATTTCGGCTTTCGGTAAACGGGAACGATTATTTTGTTAATGGTATGAATTGGGACTATTTCCCCATCGGCACAAATTATTCGTATAGTTTGTGGACACAGCCCGAATCGGTTATAAAAGCGGCGCTGGACCATGAAATGCCCCTCCTGAAAAATATGGGGGTGAATACCATCCGCCAGTACACAGGCGTACCTGCAAAATGGATACAATATATCTATGAGCAGTACGGGATCTCTACAATGCTCAACCATTCGTTCGGTAGGTATGGACTAACCATTAAGGGAAGATGGGAAGCGAATACCAACTATGCAGACCCACTGGTAAAAGAAATCCTGCTCCGCGAAGTGAAAGAAATGACTTCACAATATAAAAACACGCCGGGCCTGTTGTTTTTCCTGCTGGGTAATGAAAACAATTACGGCCTGTTCTGGAGAGGGGCTGAAACGGAAAACATTCCGATGCAAGACAGGCAATCAACCAAAGATGCCCTGCATTTATATAAACTGTTTGATGAAGCAGCCCTTGAAATGAAAAAAATAGATGCAGGCCGCCCGGTGGCTATCTGTAACGGCGACCTGCTATTTCTTGATATCATCAATAATGAATGTAAAAACGTAGATATCCTGGGGATCAATTCCTACCGGGGGATTTCATTTACCGATCTCTACGACCGGGTAAAAAAGGAACTGGGCAAACCAGTTATCCTCACCGAATTTGGCTCGGATGCCTTTAATACGCAAGCCAACCAGGAAGACCAGGAATACCAGGCCAAAGTGCTCGTAGGTAACTGGAAAGAAATATATGCGAATGCAGCGGGGCTTGGAAAAAATGGCAACAGCCTGGGCGGGTTTACCTTCCAGTTCAGCGATGGCTGGTGGAAAACCGGGCAAACCAGCAACCTCGATGAACATGATGCTACCGCTTCCTGGTCTAATGGCGGCTATACAAACGATTTCAGGAAGGGAGAAAATAACATGAACGAAGAATGGTTTGGTATATGCGCCAAAGGCACTACCAACGACCAGGGAATTTATGACCTCTATCCAAGGGCAGCTTACTATGCATTAAAAGAAGTCCACCGCTTTCATCCCTATCGTGCCGATGGCAAATCTCCACAAACGCATACAGACAATATTGCACTGGCAGATGCTGTGTTAAGGGCAAGGGGCGACCGGGCTGCGCAGGAAAATGATGAACGCAGCAAAGTTTACCTTAGCAATCTAAGGGTAGATTTTACTACCTACAATACCGGTGGAAGCCTTATTTCTACCCCGCGTTCTTCCGAAACTCCACAAAGCGCATACCCTACACGGTTAGGCTTCGACCATATGGAGTCAATCTACTTCGGCGTTACGGCCAAGCCTGCACCAAATGTTACAGCCAATGTACAATTCAATGTGTTGGGGAATGTTGCCGAGAACCCAATCGATGAGATATTTTACGAGAACCGTGGCCGCCCCATCAGCGTTACCACGCCTACCGGAACACAGCAAATAAATTCCAACAACCGCTTTCAGTTATACCGCAGCAGTTTTAACTGGGATAACCGCATGTTTAAACTCACCGGTTTTTATAGGACAGGCCATTACCACTGGGGATATGAAGGCGATTTCTTCGGGCTTTACCAGGAAGCCAACTACGGCCCTAACATAGACATTGACAATGGGGAAGCACCCTTTGGTTTTGAAATAGAAGGAAAGAAATTTCTGAAAGGTTTAAAACTTGCTTTTGGCCCCGAACTTTGGTGGGGAGCAAACCCTGCCATCATTGCCAAGTACAGCCGCACGGTAAAAAAATTCAACATTACTGGGATGTTTCATGAAGACATCACTCAAAGAAGCGGTTTACAGAGTTCGATAGCAGTGCCACAACACAAAACCAGGAAAGCAGCATTAAGCATCAGCCGTAAGATGGGAAAAGCAGGCATAGAACTGGGTGGGCTTTGGGCCGGACAGCCACTGAACGGAAGGATCTTTCAGCTTTCCAGAGAAATAGGTGGCGATGAAAAAGTATTCCAGGATCAAATTAAATCCTCAGATAATTTCGGGGGAAAAATAAAACTCACCTTTTCACATGGCGCCATTAACTGGTATGGGCAGGCTGCTTACATGGGGCTTGTTGCCAATGGTGGCCCGGATTTCACCAGGACATTTACAGGCTGGCGTTTGAAAGATGGTGGAAGTGGTAACCAGTACAATATCCTCAGTGGGTTTACCTATACCATCGGAAAAGTTCAGATTGCCCCCAACTTCCTTTACCAAAAACCAATTGAAGGGCCTATCTCTTCTTCGGTAGATGCACCCGGAAGGCCAAGGAATATTTTAGATGATCCATTCTCTGTTCGTTCGAACAGGGAAACAGTAGCAGGTGAACTCCTCCTTACGTACGATCCTACTCCGGCTACATGGATGTATGAGTGGGATAACGACCGTGCAGAAGATGCAAAATTCGCCATCAGCGCAGGGGTCGTTTACAGGCACCTTCCCACCATACAGGATGCTGCCATTGGTATACTCGGTAATGGAAGGACGTTCTTTGCTTTCCCCGGTTCTGCTCCTGCAGAAGACCTTTGGGAAGCCAATGCACGCATCGTTTCCAAGCGCAACAGCCACCTCGGTTTCATTGCCAACCTCTATGTTGGCAACGGCCAGGCCAATGGCAATGATAAACGTACGATTAACAGAATGGGTGTAGACCTCCGCACGTTGTACAAAAAAGTAAAACTTACAACCGTTGCCAAATTCAACGACTGGGGGCCATTCGATTACCACCGCGATTTCAATCTCACATTCCCCTTACAGTTAATGGCCGATTTGTCAACCGAGATTGGTAAACCCGATTGGTTCATTCTGCCTTCCACAAAAATTGGCGTAAGAGGAACTTACCGAACACTCAACCGTTATTCACCCCGCTATTCACCAGTTAAAACAATTGATGCCGCCGGCAACTGGGTACCCGATCCAACTGCCATCGGCTACCCCGATGGCAACGAGTGGGAATTCAGAACATACATTCAAATCAACATAGGAAAATAACAGTCATATGAAAAAAATACTTTTTATCAATAAAACGACTTACAGCCTGCTGGCAATTGCAATGTTGATCCTGGCTGCCTGTAAAAAAAGGGATTTAGCCGATGTACAACCGGTGCAATATCCCACTACTGCTGATGTATTCATTGATGATTTCACCAGTGATCTGGCATACGCTGCATTTGGCGGATCAGATGTACTCGCCTTTCAGGTAGATCGGCAGGTAGGTTATAACAACACTGCTGCCTCTATGCGTTTTGATGTACCCGATGCCAATAGCCCGCAAGGTTCCTATGCAGGCGGTGTGTTCTTCAGTAAAACCGGCCGTAACCTCAGCGGTTACAATGCCATCAGCTTTTATATCAAAGCTTCTCAACCCGCCACCATTGGGGTGGTAGGATTTGGTAACGACCTCGGGGAATCAAAATACCAGGTAACCAAAAACGGGTTACAGGTAAACAGCAACTGGAAAAAAGTGATCATCCCTATTCCAGACCCGGCAAAGCTAACGGCAGAAAAAGGGCTTTTTTATTATTCTACCGGCCCCGAAAACAACCGCGGCTATACGTTCTGGATAGACGAAGTTCGTTTCGAACAACTCAACAACATTGCTGAAAAAACAGGCTACATGTTCATTGGGCAGGATCGTACCATCCCCGATGCAGAAACCGATGATGTGATTACCATTGATGGACTGAAAGCCAGCGTAAACCTGCCCAGCGGTATCAACGATACCATTTCAATTTCTCCCTACTACCTGCAATTCAACTCATCAGCCACCTCCACGGCTACCGTTTCCGAAAAAGGCATCGTTACAGTAGGTGCTGCGGGAACAGCCGTGATTACTGCAACCCTGGGCGGCGAAGATGTGAGAGGGTCCTTATCCATCACTTCTGTTGGGCCCGCCGTATTACCAACCACAGCAGCACCAGCGCCTACAAGGGATGCAGCAAACGTTATTTCACTCTACAGTAACGCATACACGAACGTTCCGGTAGATACCTGGAACACACGCTGGCAATTTTCTACGGCCGACAATTTCTTTATACAGGTTGCCGGTGATGATGTCATCCGTTACAAAAACCTCAACTTCGTTGGTATTGAATTTAAAACACCGCCTGTAAATGCATCTGGCATGCAGTTTTTCCATATGGACATTTGGACGCCAGATGCCACTTCAGCACCCAACAACTTTAAAGTATTACTGGTTGATTTTGGCGCCAATGGAGTATTTGGCGGAGGAGATGATTCGCAACACGAGATAACCATCACCAGCCCTACCCTTGTGTCGAACAACTGGGTTAGTTTAGATATCCCGATGTCTTCTTTTACCGGCCTGGCTTCAAGGGCCCACCTGGCACAAATGGTGCTCTCTGGTACATTGCCCAATGTTTTTGTAGACAATGTTTATTTCTACCAAAACCCAACCACTCCGCCGGGAGCAGCGCCTGTACCTACCAACGATGCAGCCAATGTATTGTCTGTTTTCAGTGATAGTTATGCCAACGTAGGCGGAACAGATTTCTTCCCTAATTGGGGGCAGTCAACTGTGGTTACGCAAACTCCCATCGCTGGTAACAATACCCTTTTCTACAGCAATTTCAATTACCAGGGTGTACAACTGGGATCTAACCAAAATGTATCCTCATACGGTTACCTTCATCTTGATTACTATTCGGCCAACGCTACACAATTGCGGGTTTACCTGATCAGCCCTGGCCCGGTAGAAACTCCGTATACGCTTTCTGTGCCTACTGCCGGATGGAACAGTATAGACATCCCATTATCTGCTTTCGCGCCGGTTGACCTCACAAATAGTATTCAACTAAAATTTGATGGAGGTGGCGGCAGTGCCATTTATCTTGATAATATTTTCTTCTGGAAACTACCCCTTGTACCAACTGTAGCAGCTCCTACACCAACCTATCCTGCTGCAGATGTAATTTCTATTTACAGTGACGCCTATACGAATGTGGCAGGATCTGATTACAACCCTAACTGGGGGCAGGCAACTGTAGTAACGCAGCCGCTGATTGCGGGCAATACAACCCTCTTATACTCCGGTTTAAATTACCAGGGTTTACAATTTGGCAGCAATCAGAATGTTTCTGCCAAAACTTTCCTGCATCTCGATTACTATACCGCTAATTCAACACAACTAAGGATATTCCTCATCAGCCCTGGCCCGGTAGAAACACCATTTGTGCTTACAGTACCAACGTCGGGTGGATGGAACAGCATAGACATCCCGCTGTCTACTTTCGCACCGGTTGATCTTACAAATGTGTTCCAGATGAAATTTGATGGCAACGGGACCATTTACCTTGATAATATTTTATTCAGGTAGTAAAACATCCAATGAACATTGATAACAAATAAAAAAAACTTTATGCGCATCATATCAATAAAAAACCTGCACCGGATACTATCCTGCTGTGCGTTAACAATCGTACTGTGGGGTTGTAAAAAAGATGCAGTTCAAACTTTACCAAACAGAAGCTGGGAACTTGTATGGAGTGATGACTTTGAAGGAGCCGCCGGCACTTCCCCGGATGCTACCAAATGGACATTTGATATCGGGGCCGGAGGCTGGGGAAACAATGAGTTGCAATACTATACCAATAATACAACCAATGCAACCCTTGATGGCAATGGCAGCCTGATGATCACTGCACGCAATGAATCATTTGCCGGTGCAGGATTTACTTCTGCCCGCATCAAAACCAAAGGATTGTTTACACAAGCGTACGGACGCTTCGAAGCCAGCATTAAAACACCACATGGGCCCGGCATTTGGCCAGCCTTTTGGTTGCTGGGCGATGATATAGACCAGGTGAACTGGCCTTTCTGCGGAGAAATTGATATTATGGAACAACGTGGGCAACAACCTTCCATTACCCATGGAAGTGTACACGGCCCAGGCTACTCAGGCGGAAATGCTATCAGTAAACCTTACGGGCTTGCCAATGGCCGGTTTGATACAGATTATCATATCTATGCTATTGAATGGGGTGCAGATTATATCGACTACTATGTGGATAATTATCTCTATCAGCGTATAACCCCCAGCGATACTCCGGGTGAATGGGTATATGACCATCCTTTTTTTATCATCCTGAATGTTGCAGTAGGTGGAAATTTTGTAGGGTTCCCAACCACAGGGACACCCTTTCCCCAGTCGATGTACATCGACTATGTAAGAGTGTATAAACAAAACTAATCAGGGGATTTAATCGCTGTTCATATGCAGCCGCTACCGGAAGAAACAGGTGTTTTCTTCCGGCTGGCGGTAGCTTGCTAAAAAAAATCATAATAACAGGGCAGCATACACGAAACATTTTGTACCAATCGAATTTGTAGAGACCATGCCATCAGTAAAAAGTAAAACCCAGCAAAGCAGGGATCAATTATCGGAGGTGCTTATTCATGGTGAACCCTATTTTCAAATCAGGGATATACAGCTGATGCGCCCCTTTTTTATGACGATTGTTAGCCACTCCAACCACTGGTTGTTTATGGGCAGTAATGGCGGAATAAGTGCAGGAAGGGTGCGCCCCGACAATGCTTTGTTCCCCTACTACACAGACGATAAAATCATTGAGTCTGCAGAAAATACCGGGAGCAAAACCATCATCCGGGTGTTCAAAAAAGGGAAGCTGCATATCTGGGAGCCTTTCTCTCAACGCAGTGCAGCACAATATAAACTGCAGCAACATTTGTACAAAAGTTATTACGGAAATGCAGTGGTATTTGAAGAAGTGAATGAAGACTTAAACCTCCTCTTTCAATACCAGTGGAACAGCAGTGAACAATTTGGCTTTGTAAGACAATGCCAATTGAAAAACACGGGTAAACAACCTGTAAAAGCCGAAATACTGGATGGGCTGCAAAACATCCTTCCGTATGGTATTGGAGCTACCTTACAGCAACGCAGCAGCAATCTTGCAGATGCTTATAAACGGCAGGAATTGGCCGAAGGGACTGCCCTGGCCATATATGCATTGAGTGCCATGATTGTAGACAAGGCAGCGCCTGCCGAAAGCCTGAGAGCCAATATCGTATGGTCGGCTGGGTTTAAGAACAGCACCCTGCTGCTTTCGGGAAGGCAATTAGACCATTTCCGGAGTCATGGAAAAGTAACCGCAGAAACAGACATTAAAGGGGAAAAGGGGGCATACTTTACCGTTAGTACCGAAATCATTGCGCCAGGTAAGGAAAAACAATGGCTTATGGGTGCAGATGTTGCACAAACACATAGTACAATTGCTGCACTAACCGGCAAACTTCAAAACACAAAAAAACTGCTGCTTGAGATTAAAGCGGATATCAGTAACGGCACGCAAAAACTCAGGCAACTTGTTAACCAGTCTGATGGCTGGCAGATCAGTGCCGACTCGCTCACTGATGCCAGGCATTACTCGAATGTGCTGTTCAATATTATGCGTGGAGGGATCTTTGATCATCATTACCAGGTGGATAAAGCTGATCTTTTACAATTCATCAAAAACGCCAATAAAGAAGTTTACAATAAATGGAAAGCCCCATTGAACCGGCTACCATCATCTTTGAATTTGTTTGAACTGCGGTCGCAAACGGCTCCAATAGAAGACGCACACCTGCAACGGCTGTTGACAGAATACCTTCCGCTTACCTTCAGCCGGCGACATGGCGACCCCAGCCGCCCCTGGAATGCATTTTCCATCAATACACACAATGAAAATACCGGAAAAAAAATGCTGGATTATGAAGGCAACTGGCGAGACCTGTTTCAAAACTGGGAAGCGCTTGCCTGCTCCTACCCCGGCTTCCTGGAAGGCATGATATTCAAATTCCTGAATGCGTCTACACCTGATGGTTATAATCCATACCGGGTTACCAGGAACGGCTTCGACTGGGAAACTATTGAACCCGACGATCCATGGTCATACATAGGATATTGGGGCGACCACCAAGTGATTTATTTATTAAAACTGCTCGAAATGCTGGAAAAACATTCCCCCGGAAAGCTACAGGAACTGTTCAACAGCCAATTATTTGTTTATGCAAATGTGCCATATCGCATCAAATCATATAGTGATATTCTGAAAAACCCAAAAGACAGCATTGTTTTCGATCATACAATGGATGTTTCTATTCGTAAACGTATGCAATCTATGGGTGCTGATGGGGCTTTGTGCACAAATGCAGCAGGAAATATTCACTGTGTAAGCCTCTTCGAAAAACTCCTGCTATTGGTGCTTACAAAACTATCTAATCTGATTCCGGGCGGAGGGATTTGGATGAATACACAACGCCCCGAATGGAACGATGCCAATAATGCGCTCGTAGGCAATGGCCTTTCGGTAGTAACGATGGCTTACCTGCGGCGCATGCTGGCATTCCTCTTACCAAAAGTTAAACAAACAAGGGAAAAGAATACAATGGTATCGGCCGAACTCCATCTTTTCTTTAAAAAAATAAACCTGCTATTTCAGCAAAAGAAATCAATGCTGAACGAGTCACACCGGAAAAAAATAACAGACAGCCTGGGCATGGCTGCAAGTGAGTACAGGCAAGCCATTTATAAACAATCATTCAGCGGGAAGAAAATATCCATCCCCATGGATGAAATAAAAGATTGTTTTAGTAAAGCCATCCTTATACTCGATGCGTCGCTTAAGCTCAATAAGAGAAGCGATGGTTTGTATCATTCATACAACATCATTCATTTAACCAGTAAGCATTATGCCATCCAGCATTTAAGTACGATGCTAGAAGGCCAGGTTGCCATACTGAGTTCGGGGGTTTGTTCTGCAGAAGAAAGCCTTCAGTTGCTACAATCGCTCAAAAAAAGCGAACTCTACCGCCCCGATCAGAACAGTTATCTTTTATACCCCAATAAAAACCTGCCGGGCTTTCTTCACAAAAATGTGTTGCCTGAAGCTTCCATTAATAAACTGAAGTTGCTGCAATTGCTCCATAAAAATGGTGATACCTCCATTGCAGAAAAAGACATCAAGGGGAATTGGCACTTCAACAGCCATTTTCAACATGCAGGAGATTTGTCGGAAGCATTGGATGCATTAGGTGGCTCTTACAAATCAGTGGTAAAAAATGAAAAGCCGCCACTGTTGCAACTCTTCGAAGATATGTTCAGGCACAGGGAATTCACTGGCAGGTCGGGGACATTTTTTGCATATGAAGGGCTTGGGTCCATTTACTGGCATATGGTATCCAAACTGCGTCTATCCGTTCTTGAAACCATTGAGCAGGCTACACAACAAAAAGCCGGTGCAGCCATCATCAAAGCACTCAAGAAAGAATATGATACCATCAGGGATGGCATTGGCGTGCATAAATCGCCGGTGAAATATGGAGCCTTCCCCACCGATCCGTATTCCCACACACCGCTGCACAAAGGGGCGCAGCAGCCTGGCATGACCGGCCAGGTAAAAGAAGATATATTAAGCAGATGGCTCGAGCTGGGAATTACCATTTCAAACGGGGTGCTTTCCTTTCATCCATTGCTTATACATAAACATGAATGGCTTAAACAAAAAACAACCATTTCATTTCAACAAGTAAACGGAGATAATATTAACATCCGGATTGCAGCCGGTGCCATCTGCTTCAGTTATTGCCAGGTACCGGTTATATACCAGCTAAGTACTGCCAACCGTATTGAAATTGAAACCAATGATGGTGCTGTTCGGGTGAATAAAAATACCAGCCTTACAGAAAAAGAGAGCCAGGCCCTGTTTAATAGAACCGGTTTAATAAAAAGCATCCGTGTATTTTTTGATGCAAACCGCTTTAAAATTTAAATCATACATCCTATACAAAAAATTGAATTCGTTCAACACCTATCCGTTCAATGAAAACAACATTGCCCCAACGAGTAGACGCCAATTGTAAACCATTAAAACAACAACAATGACAAACCAAACCATACCTGCAAAACACAAGGTCCCTCTTGGTGAAAAAATGGCTTTTGGCGCAGGTAACCTTACAAACCAGTTGCTTCCGGCAGCGCTGGGTGTATTTATGTTTTTCCTGGTAGTAGGTTTCGGTATGAGCCCATACAAAGCGGGCATCCTTGCTGCCATCCCCCGCTTTATGGATGCGATCCTCGACCCCATCATGGGTTTTATTTCCGATAATACCCGGTCGAAATGGGGCCGGAGAAGGCCCTATATATTTGGAGGCGCCATCGTTACAGGTATCAGCTTTATTTTGATGTGGCAGTTGAAAATCCCTGTGGAAGGAAATAGTTATGAAACATACAACTTCATTTATTTCCTTCTGATGTCGGTTGTTTTTTACCTGGGCTACACCATTTTTGCTGCACCACTGATAGGGCTGGGTTATGAAATGACCCCGGATTATAACGAACGCACCCGCCTCATGGCGCTCTCACAAATTATGGGTCAGATTGCATGGATGATCGCTCCCTGGTTTTGGTTTCTCATTTCACGCCCCGAACTTTTTCCCAGTGCACCAGCCGGAGTGCGCAGTTTATCCATTTGGGTGGGAAGTATCTGTCTTGTAATGGGGGTGTTGCCCGCATTCTTCTGTAAAGAAATAGACCAAACCAACCTGCATGGGCAAACCAACTTGTCAATGAAAGAATTGATGAACAACATCAAACAATTCTGGACAGATATCCGAAAGACAATCGCCAACAAACCTTTTCTTCGTTTATGCGGTGCCACATTCCTGGTATTCAATGGTTTTCAAATCGTAGCACAATTTGCTTTCTTCATCATCATTTATTACCTGTTCAATGGGAATCAGCAAGCGGCCGGACAATGGCCTGCATGGTTTGGTACAGTGAGTGCGTTGGTTACAGCAGTACTGGTAATACCCGTAATTACTTTTATGTCGTCGAAAATTGGCAAGCGGAATGCATTCATCGTATCTACGCTGATATCAATCATCGGATATGCGTTAAAGTGGTGGGGCTTTGAACCCGGAAACCCCTGGTGGATGTTTATGCCAATTCCATTGATGTCATTTGGCATTGGTGGCTTGTTCACTTTGATGATGAGTATGACAGCCGATGTTTGCGATTATGACGAACTCATCAACGGCATGCCAAGAAAAGAAGCATTGTTTGGAGCTGTATACTGGTGGATGGTAAAACTCGGCACTTCTGTAGCGCTATTTTTAAGTGGTGTAATACTTAGCGCTGTTGGGTTTAACCAGGACCAACAAACGCAGTCAGATTCCACGATATTTTATCTGCGCCTGGCCGATATTATCATACCTGCTGCTGCCGGTGTACTAGCCATCCTGGTGATGTGGGGCTACAATATAGGAGAGAAAAGGGCCGGGGAAATCAGGGAAGAACTTGTAAAAAGAAGAGGAGAATTATAAAATTTATAAATCAGTTATTATATGTCTGTAAGTAAAAGCCATTTGCTTTCATTAAAGCCCGACAGCAATATAACTTATGTTGAAGGCGAATCGGAAGCATCACTGAATAGTTTGTTTGCCGAAATCATGCAGAATGGAGTGCATGGGTTTTGTTTCAGCTTGTATGAAGAAGGGCAACAACCCGGTGACCCCATCACAGCAGAACAAGTACGGCGCAGGATGGCTGTGTTAAAACCACATACCAATTGGATAAGATCATTCTCTTGTACCGATGGCAATGAATGGATACCAGTGGTAGCGAAAGAAATGGGATTGAAAACGCTGGTGGGTGCCTGGCTGGGCAATGACAGGAGTATCAATCAGCGTGAAATGGAGGGCCTGATCAGGCTGGCAAAAGCGGGCCTCGTAGACATTGCCGCCGTAGGTAATGAAGTAATGTACAGGAATGATTTACCCGAATCGGAACTGCTCGAAAACATTGCTTATGTAAAAAAACAACTCCCTGGTATTCCGGTAGGGTACGTAGATGCTTATTATGAATTTACCGAACGGCCGGCGATTACGGCTGCCTGTGATGTTATCCTGTGCAATTGTTACCCTTTCTGGGAAGGGTGCCCATTTGAAACCTCACTTGAATATATGAAACAAATGTACCTGCAGGCAAAAGAAGCTGCTGCCGGTAAGGAAGTGATCATCACCGAAACAGGCTGGCCAAGCCAGGGAGAAAATCAAAAAGGCTCACAACCTTCTGAAAAATTTGCCAGGGATTATTTCATCAATACACAGCTCTGGTCGGCAAATGATAACATACCGGTATTTTATTTTTCCTCCTTCGATGAATCATGGAAAGTGAGTGCAGAGGGTTCCGTTGGGGCTTATTGGGGAATTTGGGATAAAACTGAACAACTTAAATTTTGAGCATGCAATTCTTTGAAGAATTTGGACTGGAAGTAGCACCTGCCATTTGTTATTCGGGATTCAGGGATGGGCAACAACCCGGCGGGAATGTTCCTACTTACGAAGAGATTAAAGAAGACCTCTTATTACTGGAACCACATTGGCGATACCTGCGGCTTTACGACTGCGATCAACATGCACAAATTGTTTTAGATGTTATATCACAGGAACAAATGCCATTTCAGGTAATGCTGGGTGCTTACGTTGAAGCAGAGACGAACAATCCCGATTGCCCCTGGGGAACAGGCATGTATGAACATACACAGCTGAAAAAAAATATTCAGAGCAATAATCAAAAAATACAAAAACTAATACAATGGGCCAACCGCTACCCTGAGATCATCATAGCCTTATCGGTAGGCAATGAGGCATGTGTTGGTTGGACAGACCATATGGTTCCAATAGAACGAATCTCTGGTTTTGTAAAACAGGTTAAGCTGGCTGTTAAACAACCGGTGACCTTTTGTGAAAATTATGTGCCATGGCTGAAGGAATTACAACCCTTGGCAGCGGTGGTTGACTTTATATCCATTCACAGTTATCCCATCTGGGAGAATAAACCTATTGAAGAAGGCATCGGTTATACCCGTGAAAATGTTGAAAGTGTTGCCCGTTTATATCCCAACAAACCAGTTGTAATTACAGAAGCAGGTTGGGCTACAGCCGCCAATGGGCGAGGGTTTGAGCCTGTGCTTGCCAATGAAAATAACCAGCAACAATATGTAGAGGAGCTCACAAAATGGGCAAACGAGGAAAAAATCCTTTGTTTTTTATTTGAAGCATTTGATGAAAACTGGAAAGGTTCCCCCGACCCAAACGAGCCGGAAAAACACTGGGGCGTTTACACCGCCAATCGAAAACCCAAAAAGTTTTTGAAAGAACTCGAAGGCAGGAACTGCGGGCTTAACGTTCACTGCGGAAAGTAAAGAGGCTACTTATATCATATATACTGTTGATTCGTATTCGCAACATGCATATGGATTCAAAAGTTCATTGCAGGTAAGATGCTATATCACCCATGCAGCAAACCGCCTATAGCAATCCTTTGGTATAGGCTATCCTTAACGCCTGTGCACGGCTTTTAACATGTAGCTTTTGGTAGATGCTGATGCAATGTTTTTTAACGGTATTGGCGCTGATGAATAATTTGGCTCCAATCTCTTTGTATTCCAACCCGTCGCAAAGATGCTGAAGGATTTCTAACTCACGTTCGCTCAGTTGAAAGATTTGTTCATTTTTATCAGGAGCTGTTTTAATGGCTACTGGTTGCTGCACCATCTGCAATATTTTATAAGCAATGCTGGGCGAAATGGGGCCTGCGCCACTCTCCCATAAATTCAGCAACATGGTAGTAATTACTTCCCCGCTCTCTTCTTTGAGCAAGTATCCGCATGCCCCGGCCTTTATTGCCCGGAAGATTTTGTCGGCATCATCAAAAATGGTGAGTACCACATAACGGGTGTTGGGATACAATGCCGAAGCCGTTGCTATCGCAGAAACCCCATCTACTTCCGGCATCTCAAGGTCCATCAATACAATGTCTGGCAAATCCCCCACTTCCATCCCTTGCATCTTTTGCAGGAACTCTGCGCCATTGCTGCTTTGAAACAATAAAACAAAGGAAGGGTTCCGTGATATTTTGTCGGCTATCACGTTCCGGTTGTATACTTTATCATCTACAATGACTACCCTGATCATAGTGAAATGGTTTATGAATGTAATCTAAATCTACATACCTGCTATGCCAACTGAATCTTTATCGTTGTTACAGTCCCCTCCCCGGGAATGGAATGTAATTCGTAGTTAAACTGTCCATCTTTTGCCCTTTCCTGCATGTTAAGCAATCCGTAACTGTCTGTTTTATGATAAGCATCTGCTGTATTAAACCCTTGGCCATTGTCCCTGATGACAATGATCCATTGCCCATTCTCTTCCATGCATTGGGCAACAATCGTATCGGCCCTTGCATGCTTAACTGAGTTGTTGACGGTTTCCTGGATCACCAACACTACATGCAAAGCCCTGCTGGCCTGTATCATCAGTTGCTTGGGCGCCTTTCCCTCCACCACAAACCGGAGACCGGTATATTGCCGCCCCATCATTTGCATAAAACCAATGATCCTCAACCACAACTCTATGGCATTGGTATCGGCGCTTTTCAATGCCCACAATGTTTCCCGCAGGTTCAGCAGCATTTCTTTGGCTGTTTCCTGCAACCTTGATACTACTGGCGTGCTATACCCGCTTTCATTGGCCAGCATATTGCTATTATGCAAAATGGCATTGGCCTGTACGCCCAAATTATCATGTAACTCTGATGCAATCCTGTTACGTTCTTTATCCTCAGCTTCTTTAATGGCCTGTTCAGACTGCACCCTTTTCCGTTCGATCAAAAGGCGGTGCCCCTGCTGGTACTTCCTGAACCTGTAAATTAAAAATACTGTTAGGAGCAAAACGAGCGCAGCGCCAGCATAGAGGTACATCTTTCTTTTGAACAAATCAAACTCCTGCTGCGCAATGAGGTTTTCCTTTTTTTGTACTTCATAACGGGTACGCAGATCCGCAATTTTATCAGCACTGTTTTGTTTACTAATTGAATCTGCCATCACCAGGATCTTTTCTAAAATGCCAGCATAGTTAGCCATATCGCCGGATGCTTTATGTGCATTTGCCTGTAACCACATCAACTCCAGCGCTGTTTCCCGGATATTATGCCGGGTTGCAACGTTCAATCCTTCCGTAGCAGCAGCCAGCGCTTTTTTAGGTTCGTTCTGTTGTAAATAGAACAATGCCAGGTTTTTCATATCTCCCGAGATATACAAAGGGTCGCCGATACGGTTGCGTATTTCAAGGGCATCCCGAAAATCCTTCTCGGCTTCCGGGTATTTTTTCTGAAAACCATACCAACCACCCCTGAGGTACAAGACCGATGCTAGTACCCCCATCGTTTCCGACTCACGGCAACGGATAACTGTCCTGTTGAGTAAATCCTGGCAGGTATCGTACAAGGCAGGCGTAGGATGGCTATAATAATTGCCAATGTAGTACAAGGCAAGGTTAGAAAGAACATACGCCTCTATTTCTACATATTGCCCTTCGCTTTTTTCGCCTATTATTTCAAGGGCACTGTACCATGTTTTACGTGCTTCTTCCCGGTTACCTACTGAATTCAGGTAAGTTGCACCGGTATAATTGAGGAGGAATAACCTGGCAAGGGTATTGTTTTCACTTTCTGCTTCCCTTAGCAGGCGCAACTGCAAATCAAGTGCCTCGGGCAGCCGGTTGGTTCGGTTGAGTACATTCGCTTTTAGTAAATGTATTTTGTAATAGAGATATGCATCACTCTTTTTTATATCTACGAAATATGGGTTTTTATCAATCGCAGATATTACACTGTCTGTTTTCCCCGCTGCCACGTCGCCACTGAGCAATTGGTATTCGGCATGTGCCATCGCCCTGCGGTCATTCAGTTCCTGTGCAAGCTGGCGGGTTATAAGCGCAAAATGGCGAATGCTGTCGCCTGGCATAGCGTTTTTAAACCCCGATAATTCCATTAAAGCCTTTAACTGTTCCTTTTTACTATTGGCATTGTATACGCTTTGCCTGGCACTATCGAGCCTGGGAAACTGAGCGGTGCTTATTTTCAGCAGGCTACACATCCAGCATAATAAAAACAATCGGGACATTGTACAATTTAAGCAAAACTAACCAGGAGGCATATATCCGAAAACTATCCACATGGACCATCCCGATTGTACCGGAGTATGTGCATTTTTACAAGGGTGTTTATCAAAATTTCGCCGAAAGCTCCCAATAGCCCGTTTTTAATGACCCTATAATTGTTATTCATCCATTAACAACGATTCAACAATGAAAATCGTTTTCGTTATCAGCCGAATGCTGCTCATGGCTGGCATCTTAGTATCATGCCATGAACCAGCTGCACAAAAAAATAAGTCTGCAGCAGACAATGTTGGCAGTGCAGCCGCTACGGAAGGAAAAGACTACCTTCTATTGAAACGCCACCGGATGGTAGATCAGAAAGGATTTAACCAACCTGTGGAAGCGGTCTCCTTTATGTTGCCGGCCAGTTGGAAAGTGAGCAGCAATATTGAGTGGAACCCATTGCAAAAATGTTTCCCCAACATGGTACAGGCCTCTTTACAAGCAGCATCACCAGAAGGCGATTTTGAGTTAATGGTTTTCCCGGCTACACAGTTCGATTGGAGTACCGACCCCATACAACTGGATGCGATGCAGAAAGGTTTTTATAACCATTCCTGTACAATAGCTGAACCGCAGGATGCTTCGGGTTATATCGGTAATATGCTGGCACCGTCTATAAAAGCCAGGGTTCAATCGGCAAATGTGATTTCGTCTTTGCAGGAACAAATGGATGCAGGCGCCAGCCAAATGACACAACAGGCCAGGTCGGCAGGAAATATGGCATACAGCCACCAGGGTAGTGCCGCAGAAGGGCAACTGATTTTTGAAGATGGAAAAGAGGGAATGGCATTTTGTACTGTCATGCAAACTATGGTGGATATGCCCGGTACCCAGGGCGGCACAGCCCGCAACATACAGTGTTATGTAAGCATGCGGATGGTGATGAAATACGCTGTTGGCAAAAAAGAAGAAGCACGAAAAATCATGAGTGTATTTTTCAGCAGTGCCCGTATGAATCCTCAATGGACTACTGGGGTACAAGCATATTTTGCAGCCGTTACGTCCAATGCACAAAATGAATTGTGGAAAGAGATACAGATCAGCCATGCTGCCCAGCAGGAGATCAGCAATAATATAGTGAGGAAATGGGAATCAAAAAACAATAACTCTGGCAACAACAGCAATCCAACTGAAGGGTTCGGACAATACCTCCGGGGTGTAGAAAACTGGACCGATGAAGGAGGCAATAAGGTTGAACTCACCAGTGGGTACAGCAATGCCTGGAGCGCAAAAGATGGTAGTTATATTTTGAGCAATGACCCATCTTTCGACCCAAATACCATTTCAGGAGAAACGCAAAGCTGGAATAAAATGAACAGAGAATAAGGAATAAGCCCTTTAACAGGGGGAATGTATCGTTTACTCATCTAATCAAAAAAGTTATTTACAAGCAACACCCCACCCCTACTTAACTTTTAACCTATTAATCCTGGATACCCCTTCAACTACAGTGTCCCCCTTCTCGCCTGTTCGGCTTCAATGCTTTCAAACAAAGCCTGGAAATTCCCTTTGCCAAAAGATTTGGCGCCTTTACGCTGAATGATCTCAAAAAATAAAGTGGGCCTGTCTTCCACAGGTTTGGTAAATATCTGTAACAGGTATCCGTCTTCATCACGGTCTACCATGATGCCCCATTTCTTTAATTCATTGAGGTCTTCATCAATCACCCCTACCCTGTCTTTCACAGTGTCGTAATAAGTTCCGGGCACATAAAGGAAATCTACGCCGCGTTTACGCATTTCTGTTATGGTGAATACAATGTCATCCGTTGCAACGGCAATATGCTGGCAACCAGGGCCATGATAAAAATCGAGGTATTCCTCTACCTGGGATTTCTTTTTACCGATGGCTGGTTCATTGATCGGGAACTTGATGCGGCCATTGCCATTCGTCATTACTTTGCTCATTAAAGCCGTATATTCTGTAGAAATATCCTTGTCATCGAATGTTACGAGATTTGCAAATCCCATGACATCGGCGTAAAAGGAAGCCCACTTGTTCATAGCGCCAAGTTCTACATTGCCCACCATATGGTCAATGTATTTTAACCCGGTAGGGGCAGGATGGTATTCGGTTTCCCATTTCACATATCCGGGCAAGAAAACACCATTGTAATTTTTCCGTTCAACAAAAATGTGGATGGTTTCGCCGTAGGTGTGAATGCCAGAGCGAACAACCTCTCCATATGCATCGCTGTTAACCACCGGTTCCATATACGGTACAGCGCCACGCTTGGTGGTTTCTTCAAATGCTTTGCGTGCATCATCCACCCATAAAGCGATCACTTTCACGCCGTCCCCATGCCTGCGCACATGATGAGATATCTCACTGTCGGGGTCAAACGCAGTGGTAAGTACAAGCCGTATTTTATCCTGCACCAATACATAAGAAACCCGGTCTTTCGAACCTGTTTCCAGTCCGCAATATGCCAGTTCCTGGAATCCAAAGGCGGTTTTGTAAAAGTGCGCCGATTGCTTGGCGTTGCCTACATACAATTCCACATAATCGGTACCGTTGATCGGTAAAAAATCTTCTGCTTTGCTGAAAATTTTTTCTCCGCTATAATTAAAATTTGAAATATTGGTTAAATCTTTTGTTTCCATGAATAATTAATTTGCTGATGTAAAAACCGGTTTGCTCATCCATGATTTGTAATAATCCTTCACTTCATATTTCAGGGCTTCGTCTGTAATCTTCAGTGGGTTAAAAGGATCAATCATCACAGCTAATTCCTGCGTTTCCTTTTTACCAATGCTGCGTTCAATAGCACCAGGATGCGGGCCATGGGCTACGCCAGCCGGATGCAGGGTAAATTGCCCACGTTTGATATTGTTCCTGCTCATGAAATCCCCATCTACATAATATAAAATCTCATCTGCATCAATATTGCTGTGGTGGTAAGGGGCAGGGATAGCATCGGGATGATAGTCATACAGCCTTGGCACGAAAGAACAAATCACGAAATTCCTGCCTTCAAATTGCTGATGGATAGGCGGAGGCATATGGATGCGCCCTGTTATGGGTTCGAAGTTGAAAATTGAAAATGCATACGGATAGCTGTATCCATCCCAGCCTACCAAATCGAAAGGATGGGTTTCATACGTATACGGGTATACGAGGCCTTTCTTTTTGATCATCACAAGGAAATCGCCGTGTTCATCATGCGTTTCAAAATCTGCCGGCAATTTAAAATCCCGTTCGCAGAAAGGCGAATGCTCGAGCAACTGGCCGAATTCATTGCGGTACCGCTTAGGTGTTTTAATAGGGCTATGTGACTCAACAAACAAGATTTTATTATCGGCTGAATCAAATTCGAGTTGATAAACAGTGCCTCGGGGTATGATCACATAATCTCCATACTCAAACTCAATAGTCCCGTACATGGTTTTGCAACGGCCACTACCATTGTGGATGAATAGCATTTCATCGGCATCTGAATTTTTAAAGAAGTAAGATTGCATCGACTGGCTCGGGCATGCCATTCCGATTTGCATATCATCATTGAACAGGAAAACTTTACGGCTGTTGATATAGTCTGCTTCCGGTGCCACATCATATCCCATAAAACTTTTACAAGTGAGGTTGTCTTCCAACGCCACCACCGGCCGCTTATTAATGGGTGTACCTATTTCCTTCACCATCGTAGGTGGATAGAGGTGGTACAACAATGAAGAGGTACTGGAAAAACCTTCGGTACCAAACAATTCTTCATGGTACAACTGCCCATCTGTTCGGCGAAAAACAGTGTGGCGTTTATGGGGGATATGTCCTTGTCGTTGATATACTGGCATAAAATAACTGTTTAATAATTTTTGGAAAATTTGTACTGGCTGGTTATTGTAAAAGGGCAACCCATTCCTGCCGGGCAGCAGGTTCAAGACGGTCGGCGTATGACATTCTTCCACAAATGCATGGAACAAAATTGTCATTTACATTCTGTAAGAACTATGAGAATGGTCAGTGTTTGGAGCCAATATGCAAGGAAAAGCATGATTTTGGTCAGGTATGTGGGATCATAAAGCTGGTTTCCAGGTATCGGCAAAATCAGGATGGCGACTGTTCCCTGATCATAATATCTGCGAGTAATTGATAGCAGGCTTTCCAGGCTTCTTCCTTTTCCTCGTTCCAGTCTTTGCCCAGGCCTTTTTGTAATGTCCAGATCAGTGCATCCCCCACGAGGGCATAATGTTGTGGCTTAACCCCATAATTTGCATGCCTTCGGGCCATAGCGGCGATATCTTCTTCCAAAGCATCCAGCGAATCGAGTTGGGCAACAATGCTATTCAACATGTCGATGAGTTTGTTGTACTGAGCTTCCATTTCGGAAGGGAACATTTTGCGGAGCTTTGGGAATTCACTGAATAATTTTGAATAAAAAATATCTGCTATCAGGGCAGGCCTTATGCCACGCAAGGACCGCCAGGATTCTTTCACTACTTTTATCTGCTGCTGTGTAATTGCCATGTTTTGCCATTAAATGTAATATCCAGAAATGGATGGATGTTGAAACATACCTGTTATAACCAGTGTTGCTGTTTAGAAGGCACTGCTTCTATGTTCGTATGTAAAGATGCGCCACCATTCATGTTTACCATAATATTTCTTGCCGAACTGTATGTAGCATCCATTAAACGGTGTTGAAATGGTACTTCAGCAGGAAAGCGCTTTATCGATCGAACCATTTTTTAAATCCCGGTGCCTTTTCCCTGCTTACATCCTGTTCCATTTTTAAGGGGGCTTTTAATAGCAGGGTAAGTTTTTGGTTCTCATGGGTACGGTAACTCTGAATGGCATCAATATGAACAATAGACTGACGGTTGGCCCGGTAAAAAATTTTCGGATCTAACAGTTCTTCCACTTCTTCCAGTGTAACAAAATCGAGAATAAACTTTTCGCCGCTAAATGTGAGCAGGTAATTAATATTGTCGCGGTAAAAGCAGGCAATGTCTTTCGTGAAAACAGGAATCCAATTGTTTCTTTGTTTAACTACAAATTTTTCCCTGAATGTGTTCGATGTAGCCTGCGGGTTGCTGATCATTTGCAATAACTGATGTATATCTTTTGGATACTCCATCCTGCTTTTCACAATATCCCTGGCTTTGTCAATAGCCTTCTTTAGGTCATCGGTATCCACCGGTTTCAGCAGGTAATCAATTCCATTCACTTTAAAAGCCTGAATGGCATATTCGTCATATGCAGTAGTAAAAATTACCGGGCATTTGATTTGGTACCTTTCAAAAATTTCAAAACTAACGCCATCGCTTAGCTGAATATCTGCAAACAATACATCAGGCTCTGCATTTTCTAAAAACCATTTGTAACTAGTTTTAACACTGGGTAGCACATGCACAATTTTTACATCGGGAGCCACCTGGGCGATTTTGAACTGCAGTTCCTTTGCAATTAACTGCTCATCTTCTATGATTAAAGCATTCATATCAATGGAATTTTTACAATAAAATGAGTTTGGTTTTCGATGATCTGCATGGGTATTTTGCTGAGGTACCTGTATAATGATTCCATATTGGCCAGGCCCTGCCTGTTACTTGTTTCTACAAACTTTTTCTTTTGAAGGTTATTTCTAACTACCATACAATCATCTTCAATCAGTAGTTCTATGATGAGTGGTGAATCTTCGTCTGCTGTATTGTGCTTGATGGCATTTTCAACCAGGTTTTGTAGTGTTACCGGGGCAATCTTCCGGTGCAGGAATTCGTCTCCAATTTGCACTTTCACCTGCAAGCCATCGTTAAACCTCGTTTTCTGTAAATCAATATACAATTGAACGAATTTCAATTCCTCACTCAGCGGAACAACTTCATTATCCCTGTTTTTCAGAATGTACCGGTACACTTTACTCATTTTATCGAGGAAGTCGCCTGCCATATGCTGATCAATCCTGATGAGGCTACTGAGTGATGTTAGTGAATTAAACAGGAAGTGTGGATTGAGGTGCTGCTTCAGGTTCTCATACATCACCAGCGCTTTTTCTTTCTCCAGCTCCTGGGTTTTACTTTGTAACTGCAGGTATCGTTCTTTTTGCTTCAGCCGGTAACGGTATACTCCAAACAACATCGCCAGGATGCTAACGGCAATCGTGAAATAAAAAAAACGCGACTTAAGTATTGGGGTCCTAATCGTGATTTTCAACTTCACTTCGGGTGATGTCCATACCCCGGTTTCAGAAACTGCTTTTACAAAAAAAGTATATGATCCCGGGGGCAGATTGGTATAAACAGCTTCTGCCTGATTGGATACCAGTTTCATGCTATCATCTATGCCCGACAAACGGTAATAGAACTGGTGTGGAAATACTTTCGAATCTACCAGCATACCAAAAAAAATGTTCAGGTTATTCTCATTGGGTTCTAATTTGATTTCTTTCAAATCGTTCAGAAAAATGGTGCGCCCATTTACTTTTATTGCACTAATAGAAATGGGCAGGGCAGCCGGTACCGCATCTGTATAGGAAGGGTTAAACGCTGCTATGGCATTACTGATTGATACCAGCACTTTGCCATCGGATGTATAACTGGAGTAGGAACTAAAATTGAAAAGGCCTTCGTTAATTGGAACCTGGAAGTTGTAATACTTATTACCGCCCGGCTTGAATACCGAAAACCTGTTAACAGCTGTAGCCCAGATACGGCCTTGCCCATCGGGGGTAACTGTGGTCATATCATCACTTACAAGCCCGTCGCTTTGAAAATAACTGGTAACTTCTTCTGTTCTTGTATCAAAGCAATCCAATCCGGCTCCTTTATTGGAAAGCCAGAGCCGGCCATCCCTGTCGATACTGATGGATGTATAATACCCGTTGTAATCGAGTTTGCTTTTGTCTTGCATTTTATAATACCTCACTTTGCCTTCGGGATCTGCAGACCCGATCCATCCGAACCCTGCAACAAACCACAGTTTTCCATTGGGGCCCAGGAATAAATAATCAAATACAGGCCGTTGGCCATTTGGCAAAGTATCAAGTGATGGCTTAATTTCTTTAAGTGCCTGGCTGCCGATATGCCAAACATAGATTTTACTATACAATTGCAGGTAACTAATACTGTCCTTATACTTGAGCACATCCCTGACAATATTATCTTTTGAATTTAAGTGCAATGGATCGTATATCCTTAACCGTTGATCACTCCGGGTTTTGTAAAGGGCGCCCCCCTGTGTTGAAAATAAAATAGTGTCATTAAAAAAACGTATTTCATACATGGTATGATGTACGTAACCGGGTTGTTTAGGGGCTGCTCTTTGAAGGCTGAATGTATCAACAGCACCGGTTACAGGATTGTAATTGGCCGCATGTGACCCGTTGAACAATATCCACCAGGTTTTATTATAAGGATCTTCCTTTACCAGGTTGATGGGAATATTAACAAAGGCTGGAATGATGGAAGATATCCTGTGTAACGAAAACAATGATTTCTCCGGATTGGCCAATGATAATCCACCTGATGTACCAAACCAAAGGGTACCATCCTGGTCCTGCATCATAGCCCACATAAAGTCGCCGGCAATTGTATACGGATTGGTAACATCATGCGCAATTTTAGAAAACCGGTTACCGGATGTAGGTTCAAATAAATAAATTCCCTGGTTCCAGGTAGAAAACCAAACCCTGTTCTGCCGGTCAACAAATAAACAGGAGATGTAAGGTTTTCCAATTGAATCGGGTAAGCTGTAACGTTGGGCAATGGTTTTAGAAGCAGGGTTGAATACTATCAGTTCACCTTTCGTACGGTTGTATGTCCAGTATTGGTTGTTATAAGCCTTGTGAATGAGATTATGCGGTTCGGCAGTAAATACATCGTGGGTACTGTTTTTATAATTCTCGAATCGTTGCTTTTCTGTATCATAATAATGCAACCCTCTGCGGCTGGCAAACCATAGCCCATTACCCGACGGGTCTTCCATCAGCCCGTTTTGATAAATTGCATAGTAGTGCATTGAATCTTTAGCAGGAGCCAGTGGCGGAAGGTCGGTAAACGCATCCGACTTTTCATCAAACCGCATGATATTCCATTCGCCGGTTGCCCAAATACGGCCTTTTGTATCGCAATGAATATTTTTTATCACTTTCGCAAAGCGGGTACTGGGCGTCTTATAATTTTTAAACGTATCGGCCACTATTGAATACCGGAAGATCCCGTTGGTAGTAGCGCCCCAAATATTTCCCTGTTTGTCTTCACACAAATCAAGAACGATATTGTCGATAATAGTTTTTGAAGACCTTGACCTCAAAAAAGAATAAAAATGTGAACCATCAAAGCGGTTGAGCCCGTTGATAGACCCCATCCAGAGGTTGCCCCGGCTGTCGCGTAAAAACGAAGTGATGAAATTATTACTGAGCCCATCCTTCTCTTTAAAGTGATGAAACAAAATATCGGTATTCTGGGCCGGTAAACGCATTGCTCCCATCAACAACCATAAAATAACCTGCCATACACGCATACTGCAAAATATCTACTCTGCCCGTTCTTCCAAAATTTAAAATGCCCTGCAGGGCCACAAATATTAATGAAGCGTAGTAAAAATCAAATGAACCGTTTTAATAATGAACATCGACCGTTTGATGGTTGTTTGTTCGCCGGGATGATTTTTATTCGTTGAGAGAAAAGCGCTGTATATGGCCGGTTTGAAGATGGATGCTACACAATTCATCGTTGCCAATAAAGGGTGTGTACATATAATCCTTATTGCTGGTTAATACAACAAGGTTGCCGGCAAGTATACAGTTGGAAATGCGGGTACTGAAAGGCATTTTTTTCTCCCAGGCCACGCTTCCATTTGTGTGTAGCATACTGGCAACGGCTTTGGCATCTTTGCCCAACACGTCCTGGTGGATGACCAGGTAACTTTCGGGATTTTTTAGCTTGATGGCTTCATTTGAATTGCCGTCTACCAATAATAGGGGATTTAAATAATCACGCTCTCCTATTTGTGAAACGGAAATCTTGTTATAACTAGTATGATTGCCAAGTTTGTAAGCAGTATAACCGGATGAAAAAAACTTACAGCGGTATGCTTTTTCTGAGATGTCTGAATGTTCGGGATGCAGCCCCTCTGTCGATTGAATATCTTTTGCAAACATATAAAACTTACCATTCATCGTATCGCAACGGGCCCCAATCCTGTCGTCTTCAAACATACGGATTGCTTTCGCATCATTATCATCGTTGGCAAATGGTTTTTTACTGATATGTAAATCCGCCATCTGAAGCCTGTATGATTCGCCGTTGTATGAAATAAAATCAATAACGCCTTTTTTCAAATTGGGGCGAACCAGCCTACGTTCAACAGGGAACACGTCATTTCCATTGTTGGCATTGATGATAGACTGTTCGTCGGCACGTTTCTCGAGCGAGCGGGCATCGTATACTTTAAATCCGTTGAAATAAATCCACAATTGATTCCCTGCTATGCCGAAGTTTTCAACCGACTTATCATAGAAGTTATCGGTAGAGCCAAGCCTCGTTTTGTTTTTCAATTTCCCCGTTTGTAAATCATATTGCTTCAGCCAGTAAACAGTATGATAATCTGTTTTGCGGTATCCCCCGTTTTCTGAATAAGTGGTGGCATTATTCTCGGCCACCAGGGCAATCATACACTGGTTATCGAAGTTGATGGCAGGTTTACCCACGATGCCAAATGTATCCAAACGCTGCAGGCATCCTTTGAGTACAAATAAACAAGTAATCAGTGCTACCACTATAAGTATCGAAGAGAGCAATGATAATCTGCCAAACATATGGTTGATTTTTAGGAATAAATAAATCGCTGGCTGTTCAAAATTGGCAATGTTACCTTTTCCATCCTAATGAGGATGGATGAATATGTGTAAAAAATAAATGAAATGTGGCAAATGTCAAATGAAGTGTACAAGAAGCTACCCCCAATTATTTTCAAAACAAAATTACTATGCACAGATCCAAATTGCCGCTTTTCATTAAATGGCAAAAAACAACGCTTCATTAAAAATAACCAGCACTTCACATCATTAATATTTTACAGGTGAGTGAATCGTTACAATTTTGGCATCACAAAACAAACATCAACTGTACAATGCAACAACATCCATTCAAACAAAACCTGCCTGCTTATAAAAAGGCATTGATCAGTATAACATCCCTGATCTGTATTACATCTTTTGTAATCTTCTTTTTTACCAGGCTTTTATTTACAGGCCACGACATCAGCATTGGCGAAGACATCATGAATATATTAAAGATCCTGGGTACAGCACTTTTAATCAGCCTGTTGGTTTTCCTGGTGTTCATGCTAATAGAAGCAGCCGATATCATTCGGCAACATAACATTCAGGTAAACTGGCGGTATGCAGGAGTAGCTGCCGGTATGTTGGTTACCATTGCTTTTATTTCATCCTGTTCCAGGCAAAAAGTAATGGCAGGAGTAAAAAAAGACCTTCAAACAGGGCTTACAACCAGCTATCAAACATTATCGGTTGGAGAAACAGTATTGGTAATGAATAATGAAACCCTTCACCACACGGATATCCCTTTAGGTGAGCAATTTGAACTGATCAATTCCGGGGTGGAAGGATTTACCGTGAAAGAGGGGAAAGTAAAAGCCGGATGTTCCTTATTGATTAAAGATAACAAAGGGGATACCCTATTGCTCGAAAAAGACCTCTTCACAGGAAAGGACCTTTTGGATGCACAGGATGCAAAAACACTTCGTTGTACGATCAAAACCGGGGAGCCCATGCAATGGGAAGAAAACTACCAGGTGGCTGTAGCGTTTTGGGATAAGCAGGGCAATGGCCGGGTAGAAAATGAAGTTACGATCCGTACAATTGATATTCCTTAATCCCATTATTAAAAAAGCAACCACCGTGAATAAATTGAAGCACTTATTTTTTTGCTGCATTGTAATCTTAGGCAGCTGCAAGGCTCCCGGCCCTACAAAATATGTATCTACGGCTTTCATCAATGCCAATATGTTGCATGGCCTGGCTGGCAGCATGATGAATAATGAATTGGAAGGGTTAACTAAAAATAATACTGCGGGTGTTCATCAATACAGTTGCAGCGAATACATCCAACATAAAATTGATGCAACAGGGCAGGCGCTTTCCCACATAGAACAACTGCCCGAAAAAGAAGATGCTAAACCGCTGCTGGATGCTTCTAAAGCTGTTTTCAGGTATGCACTTCAAATGCTTACAACAGATTATAAACAACTCGCTCAATTATATGATTCCAAAGCCGATACAGGCAGAATCCGTGAGTTTGCCAGAAGCATTCAGCAAAAACATGAAACAACTTTTGAAACACTGTATGCAAGATTGGGAGACAAGGGCATGGAGTATGCTCAAAACAACAAAGTGAAAGTACTGAATGTACAAACCTCACCATCGCATTAAAGCCGAACCGTTTCATTTCAAAAAATCACCGTTTCATTTCAAAGATCAGGGGATTGGGTTTGATAAGTTTTTACATCAGCATTTACAATTAGAATTTTACATCATTAAAAATAAAACAATGTACAAGGAAAATACAATGACAGTGGCGCAGGTCAAAAAAAACAGCTTCCCAAAAAATTGTGCAGCTAATACAGAGAAGAAGAGCAGTTTTTCACATGCACGTACTTTAACCTGTGCAGATTTATGGAACATTCAGCGCAACCGGAAATCTGCAATACTCAGGCCCATGTACCTCCATTCAATTGCTTAATACAAAAAACGCAAAACAAACATATACATGAAAAAGATCCAACTACTGCTTCTCAGCATCCTGATTGGCCTGCTTTGCCAGGCACAGCAGCTTCGAACATTTGAATTGGCTGTTCCTACCGACAGCACATCATATATCAGCCTCAGCCAGCAAAAAGTATTTAACCGTTCGCAAGCCATCGCCAATAAAACAGCCACCGATTTCGCACTCGTGATCTCAACAGATGCGTTTGGTAAACAAATGGAATGGTATAATCTTTCGGGAAAAGACAACAAAACACCCGAATCGGTCAATGGCACCAAACATGGCATTGCTGCCATCAGTTTTGATAAAGATCAGTTCGATCAATGCAAAACCAAAGCCGATCTTGCCAGAATGACAACACATATCACCAAAAATTCATTCTCACATTTTTCAGGAGTGGCTAATAGTTCTGGAATTACGCAACGCTGCTTTATCATTGAATCTGAAAAGGGAACAAGGGGTTTGATTTTTATTACAGGATCAGAAAACGGCCTTTTACAAATAAAAGTAAAGCTTCCTTAAACTTCAACGCTATTTTAAGCAAGAACAATTCTCATAGTGTAGGTTTTCGACAGCGCACCTTGTTAAGGGTGCGTTTTTTTTTGATAGAATACAAGAATGGTAAAAGAAGTATTCCGGAAAATACCATATCGCATGGTTATTTTCCATTGGCAACATTCAACTCTTCCCAACATATATTTTCCACGATGTCAAAGAACCAACCATCATCAGGCATGCGATGATGTTTTACATTCCCTGCCCCCAACAATTACTTATCATTTATTCAAACTTCAACTTCTCTATCCGGCAAAAGGGTTTCATACATGATTGCAACTATTCCTTTCAGTTAGTGAACCATGGTATGGGTGCAGCAATATCAAGTCGGTACTTTTTCCGGCTTTGATAACATGGGCCCAAAACAGGCGCTGTAATTCCGGCCCTGGCCTGTGCTTGTCCTGCTAAAGGCCAGGGCCGTACCTGCGTAGGGTTTGTTCGGCCGCCGGGGGCATTTGGCCGGGCGTTGTTCGGATGTTCTTCGGGGGTTTGTTCGGGATTTCCCGAAGCAGACCCGGCGCAGACCACTGGAAGACCCGAAGAAGTCCCGAACAAGGCCCTATTTTTAATCCGCCTTTTCAACGGAAGTTTGCGGCGTTCGTCCATTAAAAAAATGGCTGTTGTAAACATAAGGGCCCAAAGAAAAGGAGGAA
This sequence comes from Bacteroidota bacterium, assembly GCA_052035835.1. GTDB lineage: Bacteria > Bacteroidota > Bacteroidia > Chitinophagales > Chitinophagaceae > Ferruginibacter. The sequence goes on from JBPOHG010000185.1 coordinate 45,634, forward strand.
AAAGAAGCAAAAAGGGTTGCAGGGGTTGCACAACCCCTTTCAAGTGATTGAATACCTGTGTATTATATCTAAAAAATAGTTGAAAATTGCTCAAAAAATGCGTCTTCACAACGTCTGAAAACTGCAATTTTTAGGTGCTTTTATAAAAAGTTGCAACCCTTAAATTCATTGATTATCAGGTGCTTTATTGACCTGAATTATTCATGGGCTTTTATAATTTGATGATTGTTAGCCCCGTATAACGAATGAGCTGTTTTTGCCAACATGGAAGGGGGAGATAAAATTGTAAAATGGGGAGGTTTTTATATTATCGGGCTTTCGCTTCAGTTTGGCCGCAAATGTGTAAACTTATAACATACTACATGGGGGAATGGGTTATCCCGGAATTATTTGGCTACCTTTTTTTCAGGTCTTGCAATGGCCCATGTAAAAAATTTCATGCTTTATAATAATACAAAAGCATAGTACACAGGTGCGAATGTTAGTAGTCCCGACAAGAATCGAACTCCCGCCCGTACCGAACGGTACGTTCGGGCGGGTGTATCTACAGTTTAGCAAACTTCTATTCTATCTCTTTCCATTACGGTTAGCCCGAAAAATTTGTTCCAAAGGAATGTATAAAAGAGAACTTCAAACTAAGCAATTACTTTTTTTAAATACCTCCTTCCGGCTGATGATTTAAAATACTTTTCGCGAGCAATCGCTTCCTCTTTGGTCGAAAATGC
>JBPOHG010000266.1:0-6910 GCA_052035835.1 Bacteroidota bacterium
AACAATTTAGAATACCATAATGCCCCGAGCATAAAATACCCGAGCCCGCCCAACAAGGTAGCCAGCCAATTGATCTCGCTGAAAAATGATGTGTCCATAAAAAGTTGTTTTGGTGAATGATCGTAAAAGATAAAATCTTTTTGGTTGATTTGCAAGCCTTTTATGTAGTGCTTTTATTTTGCATGAAAGCCAGCAGGTTTTTGCGGGCCGTATTTTTTATTTTCTGCTGAAAAAGCCGGTTCCACCCCAGCAACCATCCGCTAAAACCCAATGCCTGCGCACTCCAACGGTGAAGGCTAAACGCATCGCTGTGTTCAATAATGAGCCCGTCCTTTAATTTCATATGTGCCTTTATTTTGTTCACTACTTTTCGGCCAGTTTTTGAAAAAGTGTAACTGGCTGTCCAATCACAGGTATAATACTCATCACCCAGCGCAGTAATATTACCATACTGAAGATTAAAATCTTTGGCGTTCGTACATAACATTTCCCACATAGCTTTCACCTGTGCGCCTTCAAGTAGCCCAAAAGCCGGGTCAAAAAAAACAATATCATCACTGTAACAGCGATTCATCCCCCTGTGGTCTTTTTGCTGAAAAGCTTTGTAAAACCCGCTGATCAAATCTTCTGCCTGCTGCATGGATGGTTGGTTTAGTTTGTTTACATTTAAGCCACTAAAGTAGGTTTATTATGAAAAAGATGGGATTAGTTTTTATCGCAGTATCCTTATATGCTATAGCAAATTCGCAGGTAACCCCAAATTATGTGAAAGAAAACTATCATAAAAGAGACACCGTTATCACCATGCGGGATGGCATTAAGCTATATACGATCATCTATTCACCCAAAGACAATACCCAATTATATCCCATCCTTATGGAACGAACACCATATTCTGCCGGCCCATACGGAGATACTTCTTATGCACGCATGATTGGCCCAAACAAAACACTGATGCAGGAAAAATACATATTTGTTTACCAGGATGTTCGGGGAAGATATATGAGTGAAGGGGTTAACCAGGAAATGACCCCGCATATCCCGGTGAAATCAAATAATTCACAAGTGGATGAAAGCAGCGATACCTTTGATACGGTTGAATGGTTAATGAAAAATCTCAGCGGCCACAATGGCCGGGTTGGATTATATGGCATTTCTTTTCCGGGATTTTACGCCACGGCCTCTTTACCTGGCGCACATCCCGCTATCAAAGCAGTAAGTCCGCAAGCTCCCGTAACCGATGAATTTGCAGGTGATGATGCCAACCACAACGGAGCCTTTTTCCTGTTAGATAATTTTGGTTTCATGAACTACTTCGGGAAGCCACGTAGTAAACCCACCGATGATTACGGCAGCAATATTTTTTCAGCCAATATCAAGGATGCATACCGTTTTTTTCTCCAACTCGGCCCATTAAGCAATACACAATCGGAAAAATATTTTCATAAAAAGAGCTACATATGGAATGAATACCTGCAGCACGACAGGTATGATGAATATTGGAAAGCCCGCAACATCCGGCAACACCTGCACCAGGTTAAAGTACCTACATTGCTGGTAGGTGGATGGTTTGATGCCGAGAACCTTTTCGGCGCTTTGAAAACCTATGCGGCTATTGAGCAACAAAACCCTGCCAACAAAAACAAATTGGTCATGGGCCCCTGGACCCACGGTTCATGGGCTGCAAATGAATGGAAGCAATTTGCATCCCATGACTTTGGATCAAATACCAGTAAATATTTCCAGGATACGATTGAAACAACATTTTTCAATTATTATCTCAAAGACAAAGGAATTGATTCCATTGCAGAAGCAACGATCTTTGAAACAGGCAGCAACCAATGGCGAACATTTGGCAAATGGCCCCCGGAGGGAATCCGTTACCAGGAATTGTATTTTGCAAATGGCCAACAATTAGATACCCGGAAGAACACCTATACAGAAGGGTTTGATGAATACATCAGCGACCCGGCTAAACCTGTACCCTATACCGGCGGCATCTATGCAAGGCGAAACAATGATTACATGGCCGAAGACCAGCGTTTTGCATTCACCCGGCCCGATGTGCTGGTGTATGAAACCCCGGTTTTAGACAAGGATGTTACAGTAACTGGTTCTATCCTGGCTAACTTACATGTAAGCATTACCGGTAGCGATGCCGACTTCATTGTAAAACTCATTGATGTGCTGCCCGAAAATGAACCCAATTTCAAAAATGCACCCAAGGGATTCCAAATGGCGGGTTACCAACGGCTGGTGAGGGCTGAAGTTATGAGGGGGAAATTCAGGAACAGCCTCGAAAAACCCGAGCCCTTTACCCCTGGGGAAATAACCAACGTTCAATTCTCTTTGAACGATGTAGCACATGTTTTTAAAAAAGGGCACCGCATGATGGTGCAGGTGCAAAGTAGCTGGTTCCCGTTGGTAGACAGGAACCCACAGCAATTTATGCGCATTCCCGAAGCGAAAGAAGCAGATTTTAAAAAAATAAGTATCAGGGTATACCATGACGCCAGCCACCCCAGCCATATTTCAATACCTGTTTTACCTAATTAACCACCATGGCACGTTGCTTTCTTTTATGGTTGCTTCTATTTGCTAACGTACAGGCTTATTCGCAGTCTAACCCTGTAATAGTCCCGCAACCTGCATACATCCAAACCTTCACAGGCAGCTTCCAGCTCAGTACCCAAACTCCCGTCTACTTCACCCAAGAAGGGGAGAAAGCAGCAACCTACCTAAAGCAACAGCTTTCTACATACTATCAGATTAACATCCTCCCTGTTCAAATGAACGCAAATGAAAACAGCAACGGGATTGTATTGATCAGCCAACAACAAGGCAACCACCCTTCCAATTATTCCATCCTTTCAAATTCAAACAACATCATACTACGGGGTGGCCCGCAGGGATTGTTTTATGGGGTACAAACGCTCCTGCAACTTATTCCGCTAAAAGCTCTTCAGATGAAGGAAAACAGGGCTGCCACTTTCATCATTCCTTCCGTATCCATAAAAGACAGTGCAAGGTTTGATTACAGGGGCATGCACTTAGATGTAAGCAGGCATTTTTTTTCAGTAGCATATATCAAGCGATATATCGATTTCCTTGCTTTTCATAAAATGAACTACTTCCACTGGCACCTTACCGATGACCAGGGATGGAGGATTCAAATCAACAAATATCCTTTACTAACGCAAACGGGTGCATGCCGACAGCAAACGCTAGTGGGCGCTTTTGGAAGCAACCACTATGACGGGAAAAAATATTGTGGATTTTATACACAGGATGAGATCAGGGAAATTGTGCAGTATGCCAGCAGCCGTTACATCACCATAATCCCCGAAATTGAAATGCCCGGCCATAGCCTCGCAGCATTAACATCCTACCCATTTCTGGGATGTACGAAAGGCCCCTATGAAGTGATGCAAACCTGGGGGGTATCTGAAGATGTAATTTGTGCAGGGAATGACAGTAGCTTTTTATTCCTGGAGGGGGTACTCGATGAAGTGGTTTCATTGTTCCCTGGTGATTATATCCATATTGGCGGCGACGAGTGCCCCAAAGACCGATGGAAATCCTGTAACCGTTGCCAGCAAAGAATCAATCAATTGCATTTGGCCGGCGAGCATGGCCTCCAGAGTTACTTTATCAATCGTATCGAACAATACCTCAACAAAAAAGGGAAGAAGATCATTGGATGGGATGAAATCCTGGAAGGAGGGCTGGCACCCAACGCCGTTGTTATGAGCTGGCGCGATGAAACCGGAGGAATTGCTGCAGCCAAACAACAACACCAGGTTATCATGAGTCCACAATCCCCTTTGTACCTGAACCATTCGCAAAGTTTGCTCGAAGATTCGGTAACGCAGGGTGGATACAATCCCATCGAAAAAGTATATCACTATGATCCTTTGCCGGCTACATTAACCAATTCAGAAGGAGTTTATATCCTGGGTGCACAGGGAAATTTATGGTCGGAATACCTGAACAACGAAGTGAAACTGGAATACATGTTATTTCCCAGGATAGGCGCATTGGCAGAAGCTTTGTGGACCCCCCTGTCTCAAAAAAACTACAACCGATTTGAAGAAAATTTACCGGCATTGCTCAACAGGTATTATGCTATGGGAATCAGGCCAAGCCGTACCTTTTATGATATTTCACCACAAGTTGTTCCTACAGGGGATGGCAGGATTACCTGGAAATTATCATCACGCCATAACAATAAGAAGATACTATTTAAAGGCCCAGATGGAGTATCGCAGCGTTATATTTCACCGGTTGAAATCAAAGAACAAGGGGCATACAGTGCAGTATTGGTTGAAAATGACGGAACGGTTGCAGGAAACTGGTACACCCAATATTTTCATCCTAACAAAGCAACGGGCAAGAAAATAGAGCTCACCACCCCTCCTTCTCCAAACTATGCCAGTGGTGGGGCTTTTACCCTGGTTGACGGAGTACAAAATACCCGTGGGATGTCAAAATCGGTTGAATTTTTGGGATTTAGCGGATCAAATCTCGAAGCCATCATTGACTTGGGTGAGCAGCAGTACATTGACAGTATTTCAATTCGCATTTTCATTCAACCCGAAAGCTGGATATACCCCCCTTCTAACAGTGTTTTTGAAGTAAGCCTCGACGGGCAAAAATATATTCCCGCCGGGGCAACATTTTCTGCACAGGCATCCTCTATCATTCGCTATGGGGCAACCTGTGGCCGGAGGGTTCGTTTTGTGAAGGTGAACATTCAGAATTATGGAATCATACCTGATGGTAAGCCCGGATCGGGTAACCCGGCCTGGCTTTTTGCCGATGAGATCGAAATCAAATAACATCCATATTTCCTGAAAACCATCTATACACTTTCGATTTTTTTTGAATTTTTTGCAAACAAAATCCCCTACCGATCAATCCTGTTTTTTTACTCCATGAAGGCTGTTCGCCGTTTGTAACAATTTTTCCATAACCTGTTAAAATATAGCCAAATCCGGCTTAAAAAGGTTAACTTCATGCCTAATTTTTGCCACAATTATCCAACAATGAAAAAAATTGTACTGCTAACTTTTCTGGTAGCTGTTTTTACTCATCTTAAATCGCAGAATTTATCTTACACCTGCCCCCGGGATACCATCCTTGGTTGTAACGCATCCTGCTTCACGTTGAAAGGGCAATTCCCCGATTTAAGGAGTATTGGAACAGATTACACGCTAAAGAATGTTTCAAATATATCGGGTTGCAGGCCCTATGTAGATCCGGGATCACCCGGGCCATCAGCCAACCTAACCATTGATGATACTTATTCCTCAGTGATAGCCATGGGTTTCAACTTCTTTTTTTATGGCGCATCCCACTCTTCACTGGTTGCAAGTACGAATGGCTACCTGTCTTTCAATACAGCGTTGGCCGGCGGGCCTGCCGACTGGAACCTAGCCTCTGGAAATGTTCCCAATACCAACTATGATGGCGGATTGGTAATGGGCCCCTGGCATGACCTGGATCCAAACCAGGCTCCGGCAAATTCTCCCAACTGGCAAATTAAATACAACACTTTTGGCTCTGCCCCAAACAGGAAATGGATTTTAAGTTTCTATAAAATTCCACTGTTTAGCGGCGCATGTAATCCATTGATAGAAAATACCCACCAGATCGTTTTACACGAATCGAGTGGAGTAATTGAAGTCCTCATAGTTGATAAACAACAATGTCCAGGTTGGAATACAGGACGAGCGATGGTTGGTTTGCAGGATCTCACAAAAACAAAAGCAATCATGGCACCCGGCAGAACTGCCACCGATGCCCCCTGGGGTACGATTGGCATGAATGAAACCTGGCGTTTTTATCCAACCGGGGGGCCTACCTTGTACAGGAGTGTAGAGTTGTTAGATGGTTCAGGAGCAGTTGTTGCCACTGGTGACACGACCCGAATTGACAGTCAGACTTTTGAAACAACATTTGCGAACGTTTGCCCGCCGGCAGGTAACTCAATCTATGTTATCAAAACAACCTATCAGAAAATTGATGATGCAAGCAGCACATTTTACAGCCTTGACACCATCAATGTTGTAAGGCAGGCGGCCCTTCCGGTAACAGCTACCATGACCCCCACCAGTTGCGGGCAAAGCACAGGAACTGTAACGGTTTCGGCAAATGGCGGATCTGGCCCTTACCAATTCTCTATAGATGGAGGAACGCTTACCGCTCCCCAGGCTTCCAATACATATACCTTTACCGGCCTTGCTGCTGGTATCCATACGGTTTTTGCAACCGATGCAGCAGGTTGTAACAATACAACCACCATTGATGTAACTGCAGTAAGCAATCTTACGTCAACGGTTACGAGTACCAATACCAGTTGTCCGGGTGTAAACAACGGATCAATCACGGTAACGCCTACCCTGGGAACAGGCCCTTACCAATTCACCATTACTCCTCCCGGTGGGCAGGCACAAGCTTCCGGCACATTTACCAACCTGGCTCCCGGAACCTATACTGTATCATTTGAAGATGTAAACAACTGTACAGGAACTACGGCATCCATCACAATAACTGCCGGTACTGCTATTACTTCTACTTCTACTACAACAAGCACGAGTTGCCCGGGCGTAAACAACGGCACTACCACAATAACACCTACCAGTGGTACCGGGCCCTATTCTTATTCAATAGATGGCGGCCCAACTCAAGGCAGCAATATTTTTACGGGCCTTACTCCTGGCACCCATAATGTTACCATCACTGATGCAAACGGGTGTACAGGTACAAGATCTGTATTTGTATTTACAGGTACTGGTTTAACCAGCACCGCTTCGGTGACCTCCACCAGTTGTGTGGGAGTTGCCAATGGTACCATCACTGTTACAGTAACCAATGGCACCAGCCCCTATTCCTACTCGTTAGATGGGGG